>JAGIAP010000087.1:383-6872 GCA_017744805.1 Chitinophagaceae bacterium
GAGACAGGAATACACATCATCAGCGAGGCCGGTGAGTTGTGTACCATTGAAGGGGTAATTGTACACGGCCAGCTTAGCCAGTGATGAATATGCGCCGATACCCTGGTTGCCTGTTTGGCCAAAGCTGGCGCGAAGCCCCAGTTCGCTGATCCAGGAGATATCTTTCATGAAATCCTCTTTATTGATCTTCCAGGCTGCAGCGGCTGATGGAAAGCCGGCCCATTTGTGGGTCTTGCCGAATTTGCTGGAGCCATCACGACGGTAAGAAACGGTCAGCAGGTATTTGTCCAGCAGCGAATAATTGACCCTTCCCAGGAAAGATACAAGGGCCGAGCTATATCGACTATTGGTTACCGGCAGGGCCTGTGCTGCTGCCTTGAAATTCTCGTTCAGTAACTGGTCGTTGGGGAAATCCTTGGCCTCTGCCCTCTTCCATTGTCCGGAAGTTTTTTCGTAGGTAGCGGCGCCCATGAAGTTCAGGGAGTGCTCTCCGAATTTTTTGGCGTAGGTAAGGATGCTTTCAGTTACCACGCTGGTCCAGAGATTATCCGATTTCAATCCCCATCCCCTGGCACTGAATCCTTCGTATACAGTACGGGGATAGTACTGGTCGCGGGTATTGCTACCATAGTTGAGGCCCAGGTTCTGGCGGAACCGGAGGTCTTTGGTGAGACTTATTTCCAGGAAATTGGAAGAGAAGATATTCAGGGCATTCACTTTGTTGAGCACGTCATTCGTATAGATGACGGGGTTAGTGATGAAGTATCCCTCTCCTGTTCCATCATACTCCTCGATGGTGGAGATGGTAGTGGGATAAGTGAGTGCGGCCCGGATCACGCCTGCGCTGGCGGCATCGGATTTGTCGGTGCCTGTTTTCACGCCGCGTGTGATGCCGTTAGAGATGGCGGTGCTGGTGCCTATGCGGAAGAGCTGTCCCAGGTTCCTGTTCAGGTTGAGGTTCAGTCCCATTTTCCGGTAACCGGAGTTTTGCACGATACCATCCTGGTCTATATAAGTGAAGGAGATGCTATGGTTGCCGCTCTCATTGGCGCCGGAGATATTGGCTGTATACTGTTGCTGCAAGCCCTGTCTGAAGATGGAGTTCTGCCAGTCCGTATGATCATTCTCATATTTTGACAGATCGGTGTAGGGAACATTGTAGCTGGCGCCATCATATTTATTGGCATTGGTGTAAGAGAGGTTCTGGAATTTGGCATACTCCAGGGGGGTGAGCATATTGAGCTTTTTGGACACTTCGGACATACCGACGGTGGCCATCAGTTCCACTTTATCCTTGCCTACCCTGCCCCTGCGGGTGGTGATGAGCACTACGCCGTTGGCGCCGCGGGAGCCGTAGATGGCCGTTGCAGAGGCATCTTTAAGGATATCGATGCTTTCGATATCGGCAGGATTGAGGAAAGCGAGCGCATTGAGGCTTTGCTTTTCATCCTCTCCCAGGGAAGAGGGCGTGGAGCCGCTGCTGCTATTGTTGAAGGGTACGCCATCTATCACGTACAATGGCTCTGTGCCGCCGAGGAAGGAATTGCTACCCCTGATGCGGATGCTGAGGCCTGCGCCGGGAGCGCCATCGTTCTGCGTTACGTTCACACCGGCCAGTTTGCCCTGCATGGCTTGCAGCACATTGCCAGGATTCTCGCGGATCAGGTCTTCCCGGTTGATGCGCTGTACCGAGCCCGTGAGGTCTGATTTCTTCACGGCCCCGTATCCTACCACTATTACATCGGAAAGCGAGGAAGCCAGTGGTTTCAGTTGAATGGTGTAGGAGCTGGCGTTGGTGAGGGATACCACGGCACTGTCCATCCCTACATAGGTAACAACCAGTGTGGTGGCGCCTGCGGGGACCTCGAGGAAGAATTTTCCCTGTGCATTCGTTTTGGTGACAATGCTGGTTTTCCGGATGGAGACGGTAGCATTGGAAAGCGGTTCACCGGTCTCGTTGGTAACGGTGCCGGCAATGGGCTTTGCCTGCGCCAGGCACTGCACCCCGGCAAGAACAAGCAAAAGGAGGTTAAAGAAAAACTTCTTTCTCATATAGCAATTACGTTTGATCAAAAGTATGTTTTAAACCTTCTTTAGAATAATACTTTTTTATCTTCATTTTATACTTTATCTGGCAATTTTATTCTTGAAATCCGTCAATTAAAGTGGGAATACGCGTAACTCAGTGAATAAGATTGTGTATTATTGATGAATTGTTCTGCGGATTTCCGCAACTGATATTGTATTTATTTAACTCATTTAAAGTAGAATATGCTCAAGGAGATAACCCCTCTAACCTCCAGCGACTGTTTTACCATCTTCACGCGAACGAAATCGGAGTTCAACTTCCCTTTGCATTATCACGAAGAGATGGAGCTTAACCTGGTGATCAATGCCAAAGGCGCCCGTCGCATAGTCGGTGGTGTTATGGAAGAGATTGATGATATCGATCTTGTATTGGTAGGATCCAATATGCCACATGCCTGGAAGGATCATAAATGCCAAAGCAAAGAGATCCATGAGATCACGATACAGTTCCATAAAGACCTTTTCGATGAAAAGATGTTACGCAGGAACCAATTGCATTTTATCCGTGAAATGTTCGATCGGTCCAAATGCGGCATCCTCTTTTCCAGGGAAACGGCGTTGGCCCTCAGTGGCCGCCTGAAACAACTGCAAACCAGGCAGGGATTCGATTCCGTGCTGGAATTGCTGAGCATCCTGCACGATCTGTCCGTTTCCCGTAACGCCCGGCTGATCTCCGATGCGGCTTTTGCGCATATCCAACCAAGTTATAACAGACGGAGAGTTGAAACGGTGATCGAATATATCAACCAGAATTTCGACAAACCCGTTCAACTCTCCGATGCAGCAAGGCTGGCGAATATGACAAGGTCTCCTTCAGCCGGTTCTTCAAAACACATACTGGTATGAACTTTATCGATAGCCTGCTGGAGATCCGGTTAGGTCATGCTTCCAGGCTGTTGATCGATACCAATCGATCCATTGCCGAAGTGGCTTATCACTGCGGGTTCAACAATATCTCCAATTTCAATCGCCTTTTCAAAAAGAAGAAAGGCTTCACACCGAAGGAGTTCAGGGAGAATTATACCTATGAAAAGCGGGTCTTCATCTGATCATGCTTCCTGCTGGTAGCCCAGGTTGGGTAAGAGAGATTGGAACTGATAGTAAAACATATTCAGATTTACGGGAATATTTGTTATTTTCATGTTCCCCTCCTTTCAATCTTTCATACCAAATCAAAACAAACCTCATGAGGTCTTTTCTTCCTGCAGGCCTGATGGCCCTGTGTACGCTGTTGTTATTGCAGTGCTCCAAAGTGAACGATGCTGCTCCCAACGTGGTGCTTACCGCCAGGGCGGAACATAATACCAGTAATTACGGACTGTACAAAGGAGTATTTGTGGGCTCAACGGGCATCATCCTGATCAGCCTGAGAAATGAGAACGATAATATCCTCGCTACCATCCGTATCGATGGCAGGCTGTACCAATTCACCACTATTGGTACTTTGGAAGCCAATAAGCCCACTGAGCTGCTCTTCAAAAGCGGCAATAGTTACTTCACTTTCAGTGTGGATGCGGATGGTGGCAATGCTGCTATTTCCGGTATCCATATGGAGGGGCATCCTGATGCGGGCATCATCCTTTTCAAAGAAAGATCGGATGCCCTGGTCAGGTGTTATGAAGGAAGTTTCACAGGCAGCCAGGAAGGTACCTGGAACCTCATCGTCAAAGGCGTTCAGTTGCAGGGGCTGGTCAGGAACGGCAATACCACTACCCTCGCCACCGGGCTGGTCAACCCCGATCAGTCCATTTTCGGGGAAGTGAGCAGTGGCGCTACTTTCGACGGGAAGATCGTACGGGACAAAGTATTCGGTACCTGGAAAAATGAAACAGGGAATATAGTGGAAAACGGTAACTGGGAGGGTGTCCGCACTTATTGAGAATGGAAATAAATGATTACGACAATTTTATCCGGTGATTCAGCATGATTAAATGCTTGCAGGGATTGTTTTCGCAAAACAGAGTGGCAAATGGGCTCTATTTTGCACATCAGATCGATATTGATCTGATGAAACCCTGTTCCTTATGAATTGGAAGCATTTGATTTCTGTGCTTATGACTGGCCTGGTACTTGCCTGCTCAAATAAAGAAGACGCCGGCATCGAAGATCCACTTCCCCCGCCGAAGCCGGTTGATGAGCTGGGTACCGGCTGGGTAAAGCTCCAACCCGGTATCGGCAAATTCCACGATATACATTTTGTGAATGATTCCACCGGTTATGCTTGTGGTAAAACTGTAGCCCGGACAACCGACCGTGGGAATAACTGGATCAGTTTCCCACTTACTGACGATCAACCATATTATGAGTTGTACAGCACAGACCCTGCGCATTGCTGGGTAGTTGGACAAAATAAGCTATCCATTACAACGGACAGTGGCAGGAACTGGACCTTCATCCCTTTATCAGTTGGGAGTGCTGGCGTGAGCGATATCTTTTTCTTTGATAACAATAACGGAATGATAGCGGGAAAAGGCGGACTGTTCCGTTCTTCTGATGGCGGTCATCATTGGACAACCGTGGTCGGCAGCCAATTTATTTCTGACGTTTCATTCATTGATCAACAAAATGGATGGTACATCGATGAAAAGAAAGTCTTTCATACCCAGGATGCTGGCGTCAGCTTTACCGAGCAGCATGCATTCCCGGATAGTCTTACCAGGATCCAGTTCATAAGCGCTCAAACAGGTTGGCTATCTGACGTGAAAGGGGCTATCTACAGAACCATCGATGGTGGCCTTACCTGGGATAAAGTAAAAACCCTGGATGAAAAAATGCCCTACGCCTTACAGTTCTTTAGTCAGGATCATGGCTTCATTCTTTTTTCGGAAGCTGTGTATGAATTGAAAGGAGGAACGGTTACCAAAGTATTATCTCTCCCCAACAATCCTTTATCGGATATCCAGTTCACGGATGTGAACCATGGTTGGGCGGTTTCACCTTTTAATAACGGTTCGGTTTACCGGTATGTGAAATAGGTTTTCTTTTCTGTCGATATACTGCAAACAAGAAAGGCCGCATCGCTGCGGCCTTTTCTTTTCGAGTATTGAAAATCAAACTGCGCTTACTTTGAGGTATCCAACGCCTTGTTGATGGTGAACAGCATAGCGGCTCTGTGCGCTTTTGTTTCTTCGTTGGTAGAAACGGCTGTGGCCAGTTGGGACTTGATCTTCCTGAGTGTATTCAGGGCTGCCGCTTTGGACACATCGTCAAAGGATTTATCTTCTACCATGCCCGCCAATCCTCTTACGAAGATGCTTTGCAGGTATTGACGATATACGTTCACGTTAGTGGCGATATCGGCATTGAAGATCCCTTTTTGAAGATCGTTCATTACATCGGCAACACTGTACTCGTTTCCGTACAGGCGGCTATTGGTGATACGCTGCAATGTATTTGGATGCAGGATATGCGATAACGCGCCACTGGCCTGCATTTGCAGTACATTGGCCGTTGCGCGGAAATCTTCACCAGCCTGGGGTTGGTTGAATCCGCGACGCTGCATTTGCAAGTAAGGATATACTTGCGCATCGGCATCGAAAGCATTGGGCGCAAAAGCATATTTGTTCAGCACTTCCATCGCTTTCTTCTGGGTGGCCAATGGCACCGGTGTGAAAGGTTTGGTAGCTGATTTCTGCTCCGGGAAGCTTCTGTCTACATACACCCCACCGATATAGCGGCTAACGGCAGAGATCATATTCATACGCTGGGTGGTGAGGTTATTGTAACGGGCCCTCAGTTCGGCGTAGGACTGACCGGGTTTTGAATATTTGCCGATCAGCTTCGGAATGGTATTGTTTACGATCTTGAAGCGGTCTTCAGCATACGCGATAGCATCACTGGTATGATCCATGATGTTCACGCGGGGATCGATGGCCTTACCGGGAGAGCGCATATCGTCGCCATCATTACCGAAGATCAGTTGCGGATCGGTGCTGCGGCTGAGGATCTTCTTCAATCCTTCTTCTTCCTGTCCGGGTGCAAATTCCGTGTAGCCATATTCGATAGCCCACAGATCGTAAGGGCCGGCCTTGGTAGTGTAGTAATCGCCTTGTTTTGATTTATCCAGCGCAATGTTCACGGCAGGGTAATCCATTACGGAAGCCATGGTGCCGATCTTATGTGTGATAGCGGTATTGTTGATCTCGGCGGGGCTCAGCATCTGGGATGCTTTCATATTGTGGTTGAGACCCAGGGTATGGCCCATCTCGTGCATGATCAGGTAAGTGAGGAATTGCTTGTGCAGTTCACGAAGCTCGGCAGGAGAAGCATCTTCCGCTGCCAGGAAAGTGGTGCCTGCAATGAACTGCGCTTTCAGTTCCTGCGCAATGCGGCAAGTGGCCAGGTGATTGTGCTTTACGCCGGGGATAGTGATCTCAGGCTCTTCTTCGTTGCTGAAAATGT
>JAGIAP010000087.1:6911-9813 GCA_017744805.1 Chitinophagaceae bacterium
AGCTCATCCTGAATAACAGGGCCGCTTCCGGAAGCCCATTCCACTGTGATATCAGCTCCGAGGATCTGCCCTGTTCTGGGATTCACGAAGCTGGGCCCGATAGCGCCATAGCTGGGCTGTGCGCTGGCTACCCAACGGATCACGTTATAACGGATATCGTCGGGGCTCCAGGTGGCGTCGTCTGGCATGATCTTCATCTGAACCGCATTCTTGAAACCAGCTTTCTCGAAAGCTTCGTTCCATTTATGACCTGCTTCCATGATGGCCTCACGGAAATTCACAGGTGTAGTATTCTCGATCCAATACACGAGCGGTTCAACGGGCTCGCTCAGGGCTGCGTTGGGATCTTTCTTTTTCAGGTACCAGCGGTGGATGGGATCTTTGAAAGGTGTGGGACTGATGCTGGTGAGGTTGGTGACGTTCTCAGTAAAATAACCTATACGGGGATCGTCCATCCTGGGTTTGAAATCGTTCTGTGGCATCTCGATGAGCGTATGCTGCATGCGCACGCGCACATAACGGCCATCGGTGATATCCGGACCGGTCTGTGCAGTGATACCAGGATTATCATAAGCCATATCTACCACGATATCCGTGTTATTAGGGAAGGAACGGATAGCATAGTATTTGGATTTGGCGGGGTTCAGTCCACCAAGATTGAACATCATCGCGGCAAACGGATTGGGCCCGAAATTGGGTTTCACCCCATCCATTTTTTCACTGATGAAGAGCTGATCGGCATTGATCAGGTAACCATCAGCATCTTCCCCTCCTACTTTATCGGAGAAGAAAACAGCTTCAGGTTTGTCTACATTCCAGGTTTTGCTGACGGCATCATCGGGATTGTAGTAGAAATTGGTATTCACCTGTGAGAACTCGAGTTTGTCGAAAGCCTTCTCGATCTTGAACACGAAGGTGGTGCGGTGCATACCCTGGTTCAGGAAGAGTGTGGTGGGGCCATTTACGGAGAAGCTCTGATAGATATATTCTTTTCCGAGCTGGTTCTTTTTGATGTAGAGTTGAACACTGCCGGTGGCTGTATCCTGGTAGATAGTGAAAAGGCCATCCACCTTACGGCTTGTTTTCACTTTGTCAGTGATGCCGGCGGGTTTTTTGGGTTTGGCAGTGTCTGCGGCAGCACCGGGAGCCGGAGGCTTTCCTTTGTCCTGCGCATAGCTTACCACCAGCACGGGCCCGGTAAGAAGAAATAGTAATAGGAGTTTTTTCATGATAATATGCCGTTTTAGTGCCAATGAATATACAAACATAACCCTATCGGTAGGGAACAATTTGATAAATGGCTAAAAACGGAATTACCAGCCGCTGGCGAGGACGTCGGCGATATGCATGGTCTTCATGGGAAGACCTTTATGACGGATATATCCATCCAGGTGCATGAG
This sequence comes from Chitinophagaceae bacterium, assembly GCA_017744805.1. Lineage (GTDB taxonomy): Bacteria > Bacteroidota > Bacteroidia > Chitinophagales > Chitinophagaceae > Pseudobacter. The sequence continues at coordinate 8,312 of JAGIAP010000087.1, forward strand.
GCAGCTATGATCGGTTGAAATGATGCACTGGGCGCCGCTTTCACGGGCATTGCTGACCTTCTGATCTGCCATGCCGATGGAAATGGGCTCAAACTTCACTGCGAAAGTTCCGCCAAAGCCGCAGCAGGTTTCCACATCTTTCATTTCTACCAGTTCAAGGCCTTTCACGTTGCTGAGTAGCTTACGTGGCTCTTCCTTGATCTTGCATTCCCGGAGGCCGGCGCAGGAATCATGATAGGTTGCCTTGAGATCGAGCTTTGCGCCGAAGTTATCGATCTTGAGCACATTCACGAGGAATTCGGAGAGCTCGAAGGTGCGCTCTTTGAGGTCTTTCACATCGTTATGATGCGAGGAGTTATCGAATAATTTGGGATAGTAATTGCGGACGAAGCCGGTGCAGGAAGCGCTGGGCGCTACTACATAGTCTGCCCCATCGAAGTCTTTGAGGAATTTGGTGCAAACTTCTTTGGCATCTTCCCAGAACCCTGCGTTGAAGGCGGGCTGGCCGCAGCAGGTCTGATTGGAATTATATTCAACGGTGCAACCTGCTTTTTGCAGCACTTTCAGCATATTGAAAGCGGTCTGCGGATAGAGCTGGTCTATGAAGCAGGGTATGAAAAGTTGAACCTTCATTTTACTTTTTGAAAGAGTTGTTCAGCGCGATCATTTTCAGGGCGGTGATGGCCGCTTCTTCTCCTTTATGTCCGTGACGGCCACCGATACGCTCATCGGCCTGCAGTTGGTTGTCTACGGTGAGCACACCGAAGATAACGGGAACGGGCAGTTGCAGATTGAGTTGCAGAACGCCATCGGTAACGGCGCGACAAACATATTCGAAATGCGGGGTATCCCCGCGGAGCACACAACCGAATGCGATGATGGCGCAGGGGCGGTCGCTTTTATGTTTGTTGGCATCCCAGTATGACTTTACGCCAAAGGGAATCTCGAATGCCCCGGGAACCACTACTGTGCGGATATCGGTTATGCCCTGCTGTTGCAGCACATTCAGCGCGCCCTTTTCGAGCTCATCCACCACAGTTGAATTCCATTCGGTTTTCACTATAACGATACAGGCATCCTTTTGAAGAATGCCCGTATCTATTTGAAATAACTTGCTGTTGCTTACATCTGCCATATGGAATGGTTCTATTTTGTCTCACCCAGTTTAGCCATGAGCTTGTCTGCTTCCACACCGCGGGGCGTCATCGGGTACTGCTTCTTGATATCTTTCAGCAGTGCGATGGCGTCTGCATTCTTGTTCATATCTGTGAGCAGAAGCGCTGCACGGAAAAGGTATTCAGAGGAGTTGTAGGTATCGTCCTTGAAAGCCTTTCCTGCTTTCTTATAGTTCTCGATGGCCTGATCTTTCTTTCCCAGTTCAGAGTATGCGTCTCCGAGGAGGCCGTACACTCTAACGTTCAGCACGTCTGAAGTGGAAGAATAATCGGTCAGGTATTTAACGGCGTTGTTGAAATCCCCTGTTTGGAGATAGCAGGCGCCTG
>JAGIAP010000087.1:9823-24046 GCA_017744805.1 Chitinophagaceae bacterium
GCATAGAATTTAGCGAGGTTGGCGGATTTGGTGCCGCTGTATTTGCTGATCACTTTGAGGAAACCAGGATTGGCAGTAGTGCCGTCACCATTGAGAGCAAGTGCAAAGGAATCGACCCTGAAATTGGATTCGGCTTTCCACATGGCAGCGCCGGCTTTCTCGTTCTCGGGACCTTTCACAAAATGATTGTAAGCAAAATATCCGCCTACGAGCACCACCACGGCCAGTAACGCATAGGATACTTTTTTGCCGTTCTTATTCCAGAATCCTTCAAAGGAACTGGCTAATCTGTCTTCTGCAGATCTTTGAGCCGGTGCTGATTGTTGTTCGGTTTGCTTTACTTCTGTAGCCATTTGGCAAGAGTTGTGTTTAAGGTTGTTTAATAAGCAGATTAGTCCATAATGAATGGATAATCGGGTTGCAGTACGATATCTTTCAATACTTCGCTATCATCCGGCCAGGGAGATTCCTCGGCGAATTTAACGGAGGCTTCCACTTTCTCGGCCACACGTTTGTCGATGGCTTCCAGGTCTGCTTCTGTAGCGAATTTATTTTTCAGGATGGTGTCTTTCACGAGACTGATGGGGTCACGTTGTTTGTATTCTTCCACCTCTTCCTTGGTGCGGTATTTCTGGGGGTCGGAGATAGAGTGACCTTTATAACGGTAGGTCTTGATCTCCAGCAGGGTTGGGCCATCCCCTTCGCGTGCTCTTTTCACGGCGCGGGAAACGGCTTCATGAACGGCTTCGGCGCTCATACCGTCCACTGAGTCAGCGGGCATTTCATAAGCGTCTGCCAGTTTATAGATATCAACCACGTTGGAAGTACGCTCTACAGAGGTACCCATGGCGTAGTTGTTGTTCTCACAAATGAAGATAACGGGGAGCTTCCAGGTCATGGCCATATTGAAGGTCTCATGGAGCATACCCTGACGGGCGGCACCGTCACCAAAGTAAGTCAGACAAACATTGTCAGTGCCTTTGTATTTTTCTGCAAATGCCAGTCCGGCACCAGTACCGATCTGGGCGCCCACGATACCGTGCCCACCAAAGAAGTACTCATTCTTTCCAAAGAAGTGCATACTGCCACCTTTACCTTTAGAGCATCCGGTAGCTTTTCCATAAAGTTCTGCCATGCAGGATTCCGGGCTCATACCTTTGGCGAGGCCCAGTCCATGATCACGGTAAGCGGTAACGAAGGGATCTTCCTGACGGGTAGCGGTCATGCAGCCGGCAGCGATAGCTTCCTGGCCTACATACGCATGGAAAAAACCACGGATCTTGCCTTCCATCTTGTATTTTTCCTCGGCGGTAAGCTCAAACTGACGGATCAGTTGCATCAGCTCGTACCAGTACAGATAAGTTTCTTTTGAGAATTTAGTGGCCACAGTACAAAAATTTGAGGGGCAAAGATAAGGGGATAAAGGGAAAAAAGGGCAATATTTGCAATTCGGTTTAATCCTTCGCTTAAAAGCCTTAAAGGTTGATAACCTGAGTAGTAATTTTGATCCATTGTTATTCCTTCACTCCATATCACTGGTTCAGTTCAAGAACTATACCCACAGGGAGTTTGACTTCTCCGAAAGGATCGTAGGCATCTGCGGTCGGAACGGTATGGGCAAAACCAATCTCCTGGACGCCATTTATTACTGTTGCTTCACCAAGAGCTATTTCGGCCGGTCAGACAGCTCCCATGTTCAGCATGGTAGTTCCGGTTTCCGCCTGGTGGCCAATATGGAGCTCAACGGTCGGAAGGAAGAAGCTGTCTGTATTCTCCGAGAAAATGGAAAAAAGGAATTCTATCTCGAAGGGGAGCTCTACGAGAAATTCGCCCAACATGTAGGCCGCTACCCCTGCGTGATCATCGCCCCCGATGATATCCGCATCATCATGGAAGGTAGCGAAGAAAGAAGACGTTTCACGGACGCCCTCCTCTCCCAACTGGATGCCCGCTACCTCCAAAACCTCATCGATTATAACCGGGTGCTGCAACAACGCAACGGCTTCCTCAAATCCATGGCGGAAAAGAATATCCGTGATACCAGCCTCCTGGATGTATACGATCAGCAGCTCATTCAATACGGAGACTATATTTTCAGTAAACGAAAAGAATTCCTGGCGGAACTGCTACCCTCGGTGAAGGATTTCTACCGGCAGATCGCCGCCTCGGATGAGCAACTGGACCTGGAATATGAAAGCCAGTTGCTGAAAGAATCCTTCCCCCAATTATTGCATCGCATGCGTCAGAAGGATGTATTACTGCAACGGACAAACGCCGGCGTACATAAGGATGATATCGACCTGCAATTGAAACATCAGGCATTCAAGAACCTGGCCTCGCAGGGACAAAGAAAGAGCCTGCTCTTTGCTTTGAAACTGGCAGAGTTCGAGTTGCTGAAAAAACACAAGGGCTTTGCCCCTCTCCTGCTGCTGGACGATGTTTTCGAGAAACTGGATGAACACCGCATGCATAACCTGCTGGCCTGGGTATGTGTACAGAATGATGGACAGATCTTCCTGACAGATACGCATGAAGAGCGCATCCGTAATCATTTTGATGCCCTGAAGCAATCTTACCAGGTAATTTCATTACAGGAAGAAGGATAAGTTGTTTACCTTTGGCCCATAAGCAGTACGTATGGGTGAATATTCTCTGGGCGATGCCATGAAACATTTCCTGAATCGCAGCAGGATCAAAGGATCCATTCAGGCATTACAGATAGAAGATGTATGGGAACAGATCATGGGCAAGACCATCGCCAAATACACCGATAAGATCGCTATCCATGGCGACACATTGTATATCAACACTACCGTTGCTCCTCTTAAACAAGAATTACTCTATCAAAAAGACCAGATCAGGACCCGCGTGAATGAGGCGCTGGGAGAAAACACCGTGCGTGAAGTGGTGATCAGGTAGCTTTCGCTACTGGCCGTGAAGAATCTGAATACGGCTTTGCTGGTGCTTGCCGGTTTCCTGTTGTTACATTTAGGCAGAGTGCGTGGGGTCAATTGATACGTACTCTCGGATCCACCACTCCATACAGCAGATCCGCCAGGATGCCGATCACGATAAAGAAAAAAGAAGAGATCAGAACAGAGCCCATCACAACGGGGAAATCCAGTTTTTCCAATGCATCTACCGTTACCTTCCCTATCCCTTTCCATCCGAAGATATATTCCACAAAGAAAGCGCCGGCCAGCAATTCAGCAAACCAGCCTGTAATGGCGGTGATCACTGGATTGAGCGCATTGCGCAGGGCATGGCGCCAGATCACGGACCGTTTGCTGAGCCCTTTCGCATAGGCGGTACGGATATAATCCTGCGTCAGCACGTCCAGCATGGAGCTGCGTGTGAGCTGGGTGATGATGGCCAGGGGCCGGATGCCCAACGTAAGGGCAGGCAGTACCAGGTTCTGCATGCTCCAATACCGTTCCCCGGTAGTTTCATCGATATCGAACCAGCTACCGGTCATATGGAGGCCGGTGACATCGCTCAGCAGGAAGCCGAAGATATAGGCGATCACGATACCCATGAAGAAACTCGGCGCTGAAATGCCCAGCACACTGGTGAATACAGCACTGGTATCCATCCAGGTATTCTTTTTCACAGCCGCGAGGATGCCGAGCGGAATGCCCAGAAGGATGGCGATGGCCATAGCAGCAATGGCCAGGATGATAGTGCCGGGCAGCGCTTCCATCAAGACAGTCCAGACATCTTTTTTGGTTTGATAAGAACGACGGAGATACGGGACCTTGATCCCGAATTTAGTTTCACCGCCGGCAAAGAAGCCTTTGAGTTGTTTTTGTTCGATGGCTTCTTTGCTGTGAATGGCGATGGGTGAAATATCGTTGAGGTATAAAAAGAATTGTTTCCACTTGGGTTGATCCAGATACAGTTCCTTGCGGATATTCTCCTGGGTGGCTGCATCGGCACGTTGGCCCATTACCAGCCGGCTGGGGTCCCCGAATCCCTGGAACAGGAAGAATACCACCACTACCACGCCCAGCATCACGAGTATGCCGTAAAGGATCCGCCTGGTAATGTATTTGATCATGTGAGCAGTTGAATGGTTGAATCTACGTGATGATCTCTGAATGGCAAACTGATACCATAAAAAACGATTGCCAGGCATTACCGGGCGCTATCGGGAGCAGCCTGGTTGGTTTCCGGCTCAGCAGGTGGCGCAGCTTGTGCCTGTAGCCCCTGCAATACTTTCACGGCCTGTTCCAGGTCTGGATAGGCCCATTTGCCCAGGATGGTGCCGTTCTTTACCAGGAACAGTGTAGGATTGGCCCTGGCGGCTGTTTTGATGGCAACGGCATCGCAGGCCAGTGGCGTCATTACGGTGAAGATCTTCATCGGCGCCTCCCTGAGGGTTTCAAAAGGAATGCTGGTAACGAGGAAGGGCTCGATATGCTTATCATGGGCAGTGCTGAGCACCAGGCTCATGATGGCTGGCCAGCGGTCTGTTTTGTAATCGTTCTTCACAAAAAGGTAGAGCTGGTACCGGTCTTCTGAGAGCAGCGCTTGTGTGGTATCGTTACCCCAATATGTTTTGAGCAGGAAGTCTTTGATCTTGGGAGATGCATTGCCTTTCCGTACCACTTTATCGTATCGTTTCACGAAAGTGTAGATGCTATCGTCAAAATCATCGGGGAAGGCTTCGGCGGTGAATTCCACTTCTTTTCCATCTTTCTTGTACACAAAATTGATGACGGTGCTATCGGGGATGGAGCCGGGAGGCGCTTTCATCTTTTCGGGGATATTGTTGCCGATCTTGTAAGGAAGGCAGTCCACCACCGGCAGGTGCAGCAATACGAACCATTGCAGGGCGATGGTGAGCACGGTGGAAAAGAATAATACAACAATACTGGACTTAACACTCAGCGCAGGCTTGATCTTATTGCTGTATATGAATATCGGTATGATCAGCACCAGCAGGAAGAGGTCTTTCATGAAGCTCTGGTCTGCGGTAAGGGGAATGCAATCGCCGAAGCAGCCGCATTCGCGCACTTTTCCGGAGAAAAGCGCATAACCGGTAAGGAAAGTAAAGAAGATGATGAGTAGCAGGAGCAACCAACTGAAAAGACGCATTTTGTAGCCCACCAGTACTGCCACGCCTGCGATGATCTCGAAAGTGATCATGAGGATGGAGAAAGCGAGGGTGTAATCATTGAGCCAGTGCATATTCCAGATCTCGAAGAACTCCTGCATCTTATAGCTGAGGCCGAGAGGGTCATTGGCTTTGACGAGGCCGGAGAAAATAAATAGCACTCCTACGATAATGCGCGAAATATTCAGGAAGGTTTTCATTAGTTGAGTTTTTCAGTGATGGGGCGGATGGTATGGTCTTAACCCTGGTGCTTACCCTCTTTGATGAGGATGAGGGCAAATATGGAATAATTGATGATGTCTACATAATTGGCATCGATGCCTTCGCTGATGATGGTCTTTCCATCGTTCTGCAGTATCTGGCGGATGCGGATGAGCTTCACCAGGATGAGGTCTACCAGGCTTTCCTGGCTGAGCGAGCGCCAGGCCTCGCCATAGTCGTGGTTCTTGGCTTCCATCACTTTTTTGACAAAAGTGATCTTCTCATTATATGCTCTTTCCACTTCTGCAACGGGCAGGTCTTCCACGGCGGCTTCTTTCTTATCGATCTGTATCAGTCCGATGATGCCATAATTCACCATGGCCATGAATTCCCCCGTGATATCCTCCCCTACCTTATTGGCTTTTTTCTCCTGGATGGTGCGGATGCGCTGGGCCTTGATGAAGATCTGGTCCATGATGCTGATGGGGCGTAACACGCGCCAGCTTGTGCCATAATCTCCGGCCTTCTTCAGAAAGATATCCCTGCAGGAATGAACTACCTCGTCGTATTGCTGATTCGTCATAGTAAGAATGATGGTACCTTTAGGGCCTAAAAATAAGTAACAAAGTACAAATGTTTACACTGAATTGTTCAGGCAGGATGCTGGTGGTGGATAAACCCCTGGTGATGGGCATCATCAATGTAACGCCGGATTCTTTCTTCAGCGGCAGCCGGGTGTCTGCCGATACGGCGCTGATACAGGCGGAGCGCATGTTACAGGATGGCGCAGGGATATTGGATATTGGAGGGCAATCTACCCGGCCAGGCAGTGAGCGCGTGCCGGCGGAGGAAGAGATCAGTCGTGTGGTCCCTGCTATCGAAGCCATTCTGAGGGCATATCCCGGTACCATTATTTCCATCGATACGTATTATGCGAAAGTGGCCGAAGCGGCTGTGAAAGCGGGTGCTTCTATTGTGAACGATATCAGCAGTGGAGATATGGATGCCGAAATGATCCCAACGGTAGCGCAATTGAAAGTGCCATATATCGCGATGCATATGAAAGGAACGCCTGACAATATGCAACAGGATCCCGTATACGAAGATGTGACCCGTGAAGTGCTGGACTACCTGATCAAAAAAATGGAAACCTGCCGTGCGGCGGGTATCAACGATATCATATTGGACCCCGGTATCGGATTCGGTAAAACGGATGCCCATAATTTTGAATTGATCCGGGATCTGAAGGTACTGACTGAATTGGGAAAGCCAGTGTTATTGGGCGTTTCGAGGAAGGGCCTTATTTCCAGGACTGCCGGCACCAATGCTGCCGGCGCTTTGAATGGCACTTCTGTGTTGAACACAATTGGGCTGATGAATGGCGCGATGATTTTACGTGTGCATGATGTAAAGGAGGCTGTGGAGGCTGTGAAATTGGTTGAAGCGGTAAAGGGTAGTTGAAATATTTTACGCGGTGCCTCACACCAAAAAGGAACGGTTGCACTTATCAGGTGCAACCGTTCCTTTTATTATCGAATGAACGATTATTAATGTCCACGATGAGCCGGAGGAGGTGGCGGAGGAACTGCAGTACCAGCAGGTGCTGCAGGGCGCTTCTTCACATCCACTACTTCGATATCGAACACCAGGTTCTGGTTGGGTTTGATGGGGCCGCCGGGTTGCGGGTTGGCACCATACGCCAGTACAGAGGGGATCAGCATACGGCCTTTGTCTCCTTTCTTGAAGAAGAGGATGGCTTCAGTCATGCCCGGGATGGCACCCTGACCACCAGCTTCAAACTGGAAGGGTTCCAGGCTATGACGCTGCAGTTGTTTGGTGCTGTCCATATTGGAATCGAAAGGCACGCCTTCTTCGTTGTAACCAGTGTATTTAACGGAAACTACATCACCGGTATCGATCGCTTCACCGTTTTGGGTTGAAGTGATCTGGTAGTAAACGTTATTAGGCGTTTTCTGGATGGTGAGGTTATGTTTTTTCACGTAGGCGTCCAGTGCCTGGAGGTCTTTTGTTTTCTGACCTTCAGCTTCTACTTTGGCGCGGGCTTCTTCTTTTTTCATTTCAGCACCACGGTCTACTTCCATCAGGCTGTCGCTGGTGAAAACGTCCACCACCCTGAAGCTGAGAACGATCTTGTCCTTGCGTTTGATGAAAGGAGGCAGTTGAGCGCCTTTTTTCAGGAGGGTATCGGGCACCATTACCACGGTAGCGCTATCACCTTTGCGAAGCAGGGTGAAGATCTCTGCCGGAGTGTAGTTGGGGCCAACGGAGTCTACGGGCGCATAGAGCGGCATTTTTCCGTAGTTCTCACCAAAGGTGGTATCTCCTGTTTTTTGCTTGAAATAAAGTTTGAGGAAGCTTCCACGTTTTGCAACGGATTGGCTTTTATCTGAAGATTCGATCTTATACAACAGACCGCTTCTGGTTTTTTTGAAAGAACCGCCTGTGCAGGCTGTAAAGCCGATGGCTACAAGCAGGCCGCTGATAAGAATGGTTGTTTTTTTCATGCTGGAAAATTGTAATTACCTTCTTTTATGATTTAATTTGATGATTTGCGCTCTTCCTGCAGGGCGGCTTCATTTTCCTGAATGGCCTGCATGAAATGTTCAACGGTATCTTCGAGTGAGGCGCTGCTTCTTCCGCCTGCAGCATTGAAATGGCCACCGCCTTCGAAGTATTTTCTGGCGAATGTGTTCACATCGAAATCGCCTTTGCTGCGGAAGCTCCATTTTCTTTCTTCATCCCTGTCTATCACGATCGCGGCCAGGCGAATGCCCTGGATGCTGAGGGGATAGTTCACCAGTCCTTCCGTATCTCCGGTCTTGATCTCGTAGCGGAGCAGGTCTTTTTTAGGGATGGCGATGAGGGCGGTATTGTATTCATAGTAGATCTCCATGCGGTGCAGGAGCACATGGCCTATGAAGCGCAACCTGTTCTCGAGATAGTTATCGTAAATATGCTCATGAACTTTTGTATGGTCAAGCCCTTTGTCCTTAAAATCCGCGATCATACGGTGCACCGCTGCGGAGGCTGCGGGGAACCGGAATGAGCCGGTATCCGTCATTACGCCGGCATAGAGGCATTGGGCCACTTCGCTGTTGACGAGGTGTTTGTACCCAGCTTCCACGATGAAATCGTAGATCATTTCGCTGGTAGAGCTCTTGGTGGTATCGCTGATGCCATACGCGAAAGTGGGCGTATCGGGCTGTGCGTGGTGATCTATGAGGATGCGGGTAACATCGAGGGCCTTGATGATGGGCGCCATATTCTTGGTGCGGAGCAGGATGTTGAAGTCCAGGCAGAACACCCACTCGGCTTCCCTGAGGATGCCTTCGGCTTTTTCGCGGGTAAGCTCAAAATCCACCACTTTATTGCATCCGGGCATCCAGTTCAGCCATTTGGCCCAATTGGTGGGCGAAATAACGGTGGCATGATGGCCCAGTTGAACAAGGAAATGATAGAGGCCGAGGGCTGAGCCCATGGCATCCGCATCAGGCTTCTGATGCATCGTGATCACCACCTTACGTGGTGTTTGCAGTAACGGGTATAAATCTTGGATAGGTAGCATAAAACGGAGGCAAATTTGCGGAATTAATGTCCAACGGCCAAAAGGAATATCCGGGAGGCGCTGAGCGGCAGGATATGAGGAATGAAAAAGGTCGCTTACCGGGGCAAGCGACCTTCTTAATATAGTTGGGATCAGTTGGGCAGAGGTGTCAGTTTGTACCCTTTTTTGCGCAGCAGGGCTATTACGCCTTTGTCGCCGGCCAGGTGTCCCGCTCCTACGGCAAAGAGAACCGTCTTTCTACCTTCCTGCGAGATGTTGGGTATATCGTGGCTCCAGTTGGCATTGCGATTGTAAAGGAGCACGTCCATATAGGCTTCCATGCCGGGATCGCTTTTGACGATGAGGGAATCCATACGGGCGAGGTCTTGTTTTTTGTATACCTCGGTCAGTTGGAGGGTAGTTTTTTTATAGGTGTCGATGCTATCGATATAGGTCAGGAGGTCCTTCGCTTGTTTTTTATAGGGGATGCTATCGAAGAGGCCGGCCTGGTAGGCGACGGTCTCGATGCCTTTGACCTCCTTATTATATTTCTTGCCTTCTGCCATGATCATCTCCTCCATGCTTTTCTTCTTGGGACAATCCATCAGTCGCTCGGCAATGAGGCTGGATACGAAATAGGGCTTGAAGCGGGTGAGCATGCTGAGTGGCAGCATGGTTTTGTTATTGGCGAAATATTTCTCGATACGGGCATACTCTTCTGTGGTGAGCAGGTCTTTGAGTTGCTGGTTATCGTTCATGCGGGCATATTTCATGAAGCCCATGGTTTCTTCCATATTGTCCATATCCAGCTCAAAGCAGATGAAATCGCTGCCCTGAATGATCTTTTTGAGGTTATCGCTGAGGTTGGCGTCTGCCTCGCAGAGGATATGCATAGTGCCGAAGAGGTAGGAAGGCTTTTCCATTCCGTTGCCGGAGATCTCCCAGAGAAGGGTTTTTGAGGTGGCGGTGGTCCTGGCCGCGGGTTTGGCGGCAGTGCTTGTTTTCGGGGCCTGTGCAAAGGAGAACAGGGATCCAAGGGTCAACAATACTGCCAGTCCTGATGATTTCATAAACCTGTATTTTCAGCAAATTACAGAGAAAGTCCGGTTAACGAAAAGGCTGGAAGGAAAATAACGGTATCCGGGTAACCTCCCTCCTGCTTATGGTTTTTTGTTGGATAAACAAGGGGAAAAAAAACGTGATTTAGCGTTTTTTTTCCCCTTGTTCCGTTTACAAGTTGCCGTTATTTTGATCATTTCACCTATAAATCAAAATATATGATCCGATCCGATTTTGAAAAGTCAGTCCGGATAAACGGGGTACTCAGGAAGCATTTCAAGCTGGATCCTGACCGCCGATGGCTGATCAGGAATGAGCTGATGGAGCAGGTGGTATTTGAAGATGATATTGAAATAGCTGACTGGCCGGTGGAGCCCGAACCTGAGCCAGAGCCGGAAGTACCATTGGGATTGCAGGTGATGACACAGGTGTACCGGTTATCGCTTACATTGTATCTGTTGATGGTGCTGGGGGTGATTGGGCTGGTATTGGCAGGTTAAAAACGTTAAAAGCGGGTCATTATTCGGGGGAACTATTATATTTGTTATGAACAAAATTGTAACAGTATGTCCCTAACTAGCAACAACAATAAGAAGAACGACAAAAAAGGTAAGAAGAGCAATAATAATATGGTGGGTGGGTCCGGTTCCAAATTCATCAGCAAACCCGGCGGTAAAGTGGGTGGTGGCTTCAATAAGAAAGTAACCAAAACCGGCGGCACCAGGGGCAGCTAAATTATGGAAGACGGATTTGAAATCCCGGTGACCTGGAAGGGAAAAGAATACCTGTTCCCTGCACAATTGCAATCCTTTGGATATACGCATAGGATCCTTGTGGATGTGAATGGTATTAAAGTGCAATTGGAGCCGGATGAGGAAAGGAATTATCGCGCCTTGATAGTAGACCCGGAACAACCCGGGGCTTCTGCAATGGATGCCGGACTGATCGGCGCAATTGTAGAGGTGATTGAGTCGGTAGTTAAATAGATCCCTGTCTGATAAGATTGTAAAAGGTGCCTGGCAAGTTTATTTGCCAGGCACCTTTCGTTAGGTCGAATATATTCTTCTTCTTAATGTACCAGCTCTCCGTAGAACGGACCGCCAGTATCAGTCCAATGGCTCTTCCATTCAAATCTGTCAGTGGTCAATACATTTATGGTGCTGGCATATACTCCTATTCCAAAGCTATTGTAAACAGTAAAGGTAGTTCCGCTCAGGGCCCAGGTTCCATAGAGGTAATTTCCGCTCTGGTCCACTTCGTAATAAGTACCGTCCGTATTGAACTTCACACGCATATTGCTCATGGCCTTCGCGTTGTTCGATTTGCCGGTCTTGTAGTCTACATAGGCTGAATTGGCGTTGTAATTGGAATAATAAGCATCATATTTCCATTCCTGCGATGTAAGCAAGGTGGTGGCTGATACAGAAGTATCTATTCCAGGGAATACATGGCGCATAATGCCATACGTTACATTATTGCTGTCTTGCCATTCGAACTCTTTGTTATTCAGTTTTTTGATAGTAGAAGTAAATGTCCCGTAGCTGTTATAGACACGGATCTGGGTCTCATTGTTAAGAAGCTCCCAGGTGCCATTGAACACATTACCATACTGATCCCTTTCTGTATAAGTGCCATCATTGAAATATGTTACCTTGTTCAGGGAAAGATCTAACGTGTTGTTGGGCTTGTTGGCTTTCCAGACCAATGTAGCGGATAAGCTATTGGGATAGCTGTAATATTCATAATAATACCAAACGGAATCTACCAGCAGTTTCACTACGGGTGAGCTGGTATCGATACTGGCTGATGCTTTAAGGACCGGCCCTGTAGTGGCAAGGTCATTCGATTTTTGGCAGGCTGTGGCCGCAAAAAGCATGATGCCGGCCAATAGGGATAATTTCAGGAAACTCTTCATTTCAAAAGGTTTAATGTTTCTAAAGTGGATGAACACTCGAAATTACCCTTTGTATACAGACACTACCAGCTACAATTGATGCACGATCGTTTTTAGCGATACATGTCAGCCGGTATTTCATAAGTGTTTTATAAGAGCTTCAGATCCGGAACCTGGATAAGAAATCTGATTTCCTCCTTACTGAAACTTCTGCGGTTTTCCCGTTGCTGAGCTCTACATAACCGCCTTTACCATTATTATATTTTCTGATATGAGTTGAGTTCACCAGGAAGGAATCATGTATCCGGATGAATACGGCAGAGGGAAGCATGGCTTCGAATTTTTTCAGGTTTCCAGAAACCAGGATGCTTTTTCCATTCAGTAAGTCGAACCTCGTATAAGAACCTTCTGCTGCGCATAACACGATCTCTTCATAGTTGAAGAAGAACATGCCTTCCTGGGTTTGCAACACTAATTTACCTGGGTTTTGTTGCCTTGACAATTGTTGTATCAGGGATTGCAGTTGATGGTTTATGGTGTCCAGATCAGGCGTTTGGCTGACCTTTTTGATGGCTAGTTGAAGTTCATCGATATTGACGGGTTTTAACAGGTAGTCTATGGCGTTATATCTAAAAGCTTTGGTGGCATAGTTATCGAATGCAGTTACGAAAATGATATTGAATTTTACTGGCATGATCTCATCCAGCAGGCTGAATGCGTTCTGGCCGGGCATTTCTATATCCAGGAACAATAGGTCTATGTCGGTGGTTTGCAACAACTGCTTAACATCGGCAGCTTTGGTGGCATCTGCAACCACCGTTACATCCGGGCAGAACCCTTCCAGCATTTTCCTGAGGATGGTATTGTTCCTTGGTTCATCGTCTACAATAATGGCTTTGATCATATGGCTATAAAATTAGGATCTGTGATCAGTGGGAGTTGAAGGCTGATCTCTGTTCCGGTAACGGTACCGTTTTCCATGATCTCCTCCATTTTGAAATGAATGGGCGAATCGAGGCCCTTATTCAGCAGCTCGATCCTGTCCCTGGTGATCTGCATTCCCCTGCTCTGGTATTCGATATGTTTTTCCGTTTTGAGCGATTGCACTTCAGCGATCCCCGGCCCGTTATCCCGGATGATGCATTGTAAATATTGTGCAGCCCTGGTGAAGCGGACCTCTACCCTTCCCCCGGGGCTATTCCGGTTCTGGATGCCGTGCCGGATGGCGTTTTCGGCAATGGGTTGGAGCATCATGCAGGGAATATAAATATGATCCGGGCTGAGCGCTGGGTCTATCTGTATTTCAAAATCAAATTTATTGCCGAAACGGAGCCTTTCCAGGTGCAGGTATGTATGGAGGTATTCGGTTTCTTCTGTCAGATTGATGAAAGTGCGTTGAGAGTGATCGAGTGTTTGCCGGATTAGTCTGGCGAAACTGGTCAGGTACCGGTTGGCACTTAAGGTGTCTTTGTCAAGCATGAATTCCTGAACGGCATGGAGGCAGTTGAAAATGAAATGGGGGTTCATTCTTGCCTGTATCGCTTTTTGCTCCAGTTCCAGGAATCGCTGTTCGGTGCGTTGTTCCTGCATTTTTCTTTTCAATATCTTTTTATTTTTCCTGTTTACCAGGTACAGTGTAAGCAAGATGGCCATCAACATTACCAGGAAGATGAACCAACTGGTTTGCCAGAAATACGGAACAACCGTCCAGTTAAGTTGAATGGTATTGCTTTTGATATTGAATTTGTTGGTGGCATATAGCTCCAGCCCGTAACTACCTACGGGTAGCGAAATAAATTCCAGGCTTGGCTGGGTGGTGGTTTTCCAGGTGGTGTCGAATCCATTGAGGCGGTAATGGTATACGATATTCCCACCCGATTTGAAAGATATGGCGGTATAATGGATGCTTAGTGCATGTTTACCATAATACATATCCGGGATAGGCAGCGAGTCCAGCTTTTTGCCAGAGCTGAGTATATCCTCAAGTACCAGCTTACATTCAGAATATGATTGGGTATTCTTCTTATTGAAAAAGCTAAGGCCTTCCGGTGTGCCAACAAAAACAGTATCGTTGCTGAGTACGATGGCATTTATGAAGCCGGATATCAGCCCATCGGTGGCGCGGATATTGGAGATTTGCGGTTTGGTTCCGGAGAGGCTGATATGGTCAACACCTTTATCGGTACCAATCCATATGGAGCCGTCGGGATCTGGTGTGATACAATGGATAACATCACTGCTAAGCCCGTTATCTGTATTGAAGATATGGATCACTTTATTGTTGTTAATGGCCACGAGCCCCATGCTGGCGGTGGCCACCCAGACATTTCCTTTGGGGCCTGGTTGTATATCTGCGATCCGGTCCTGAAGTTGTGGACAAAGAGATCC
>JAGIAP010000088.1:0-13667 GCA_017744805.1 Chitinophagaceae bacterium
CGAAACCGCAGCAGAACGAGGTTACAATGATCAGGGTGAACAGCGTTGTCTTTTTCATAGCCCTGTAGTTTTGTTGTCAAAACGGGTGTCTTGTTTTCACCCTTACCAAATTTATATGAATTAATGGAAAACAGCATCAATTAAAGGGCTACCTGGCGTATACAATAAGAAGGGCCGACCTGCCGGCCAGCCCTGAAAATTATTCTTTTACATTTTCTCCTATTGCCTGATCACCGAAGCGGTTTGCACTGAGCCACTGGCTGTGATCAGGAGGCTCACGTAATAAACCCCTGGTGCCTGGTTCATCAGGGTCATAGGTATATTGTTTGCGCCTGGTTTCAATACCACAGGAGTTGATCGCAGGATCTGCCCGCCTGAACTGATCAACCTCATAACGGCAGGCTGCTCTTTGTTCGTTTTGTTGAGATAAGACAAAGTAACATCCCCTGTAGTAGTGGTCGGGATCAGTTTCATTTGTCCTTTATTATCATAATTGCTTACTCTTACGATCCTGCTGTAAGTGTAATTCCCATCGAGATCAGTTTGCTTCAATCGATAAAAAGAGACACCGGTCAATGGCTGCTTGTCCATGAATTGATAGGCTATCCGCTCCGGGCAATTGCTGCATCCCGCTACCGTTCCGATCACCTTGAAGATTTTTCCATCAACACTTCTTTCTATTTCGAATTGCCGGTTATTGAGCTGCGCGAAAACGGTCCAGGCAATCATCACTTCGGCTTGTTGCAGAACGGCCGTGAATTTCTCCAGGGTTACGGGTAGTATTTCAGGAACAGCAAATTTTGCCAGGAATATATCCCTGGTATTGACAGAACTGAAGGAATAAGAACCAGTCCCAGTCAGGTTATCGATGGTGGCTGAACTTCCAAAGCTGCCGCCCATATAGATATTCCCTGTAGCATCGAGTGACAGAGCGCCTAATATATCCGCTTGTGCTCCTCCAACGGTCCTGCCAGCGAGATAGTTCAGTGAAGGATTGATCACTGCCAGGAAAACATCCATATCGCCTTCATTATTGAAGGTGACGGGTGTTCCCTTCAGATCAAAACTGAGTTGGGCACTTCCATACTGGCCGGCGAGATAAACATTGCCCTTGCTGTCCAGCTTCAATTTTTGCCCGATATCGTTCCCTGTTCCGCCATAGGACCTCGCTCCCAGGAAATTTCCATTCACATCGAATTTAGCCAGGTAGATATCACCTGATCCGGCACTTGTAAGTTCCGTGACGCCTGCGCCGGGATCGAAGTCCACAGTACCGTTAAACATGCCACCCATATAGGTATTGCCCGTTCCATCCACGGCCACGGCATTGGCAACATCCGCCAGGCTGCTACCTAAACGCATGGCATATACGAAGTTCCCATTTTTATCGATCTTGGATAAGAATGCATCGGTATTTCCTGCGGATAAGAGATTGTAGGTATTGGCGCCTGGATCAAAATCTGCCGTACCATTGAAGTTCCCAACGGTATACAGGTTCCCTGCATTATCGAATGCAATATCATTACCGATATCATTACCCGTTCCTCCAAACTGGACAGCAAAAACGTACCCGAGATTGGAATTGTATTTAGCCACAAAAGCATCTCCGTTACCTTTCGATATCAGTGAATTGTTGGCAGCGCCCGGATCGAAATCCACCGTTGCGAAAAATTGCCCGGTAATGTAGAGTGCCCCTGCATTGTCAATGACCAGGTTACTCACGGCATCTGATCCTGTACCACCGATCTGCGCTGAGCCAAGGTAGTTACCCGTACTGCTCAGTTTCAATAAGAAGATATCGTAACCGCCCTTCGAAGAATAGTTCAGCACTGCGGGCCCGGGGTCAATATCCAGCGTGGCCTGGAATTTCCCCGCAATGTAAATATTGCCGGCAGCATCCGTGACGATGCCGTTCCCGATCAACCCGCCCTGGGCATTGCCCAGGCTTTTTACAAATACCAGCTCTCCTGCGGCATTGTATTTGGCAATGAAGAAGTCCTGGTAACTGATGGCGGTAAGACTTGCCTCACCCGGTCCGGGATCAAAATCCACAGTCTTGCCAAAACCTCCCGTTACATAATAATTATTGTCGGCATCGATCCAGGTAGCCCCAAGTACCTGTGAAGCCGGTGTCTGCAGGTAGGCCTGGGGAGTAAACACGGAAACATAATTGCCTGTGCTGCTAAGCTTCAAACTATAGGAAACACCCAGTGAACCAGGCGCTGTAAGATTGACTGTACCAGCCCCCGGATCAAAGTCGACCGTATTCTGAAAATAACCTGCGATATTGATATTATTGGAGGCATCCTTTGCCAACGTATACACCTGATCGTTATAGATGCCGCCAAACGACTTCGCCCAACTGAATGCCCCGGCACTCGTGAACTTGACAACAAATACGTCCACTGAACCATTGTTGCTGATGAGATTCACCACCGGCGTTCCCGGGTCGAAATCCACCGTACCTGCAAAGTTTCCTGTGATCACAGGATTACCGGCTCCGTCAACTATCAGGGTATTTGCCACCTCATTGCCTGTGGCAGAACCAATTCCCTTTGCATACACATAATCGCCGGCAGCCGTATACTTGGCCAGGAAAATATCGGCCAGGCCTTTGGAAGTAAGATTGTTCACTGCAGTGCCGGGATTGAAATCCACCACATCTTCAAACTGTCCGGCGATATAGATATTTCCCGTTGCATCTGCAGCAATACCATAAGAAAGATCAGTGCCTGTGCCCCCAACAGAAAAACCGGAAACATAAGCTCCCGAGAGATTGTACCTGGCAACAAAGATATCCGAGATCCCTTTTGACGTCAATGTATTGGAGCCTGCTCCCGGGTTGAAGTCAATAGGCCCGCCAGTGAAATAGCCTGTAATGGCAAGGTTCCCATCGGGCGACAGGATCATCCTGTATGCATTCACCTGGGTACTACCTGCAGCACCGATATTGAACGACCAGATATGATTTCCATTATTATCGTATCGTGCTACCCATGTATCAACCGTTCCAATCTTGGAGAGCGTAGATACACCAGGGCCCGGATCAAAATCCACCGTTGCGCTGGTAAGAGTGCCGGTGAGAAAGATATTCCCCGAAGCATCGAGCGCCAGCCCGTAGGGGTTATCGTTAGTAGTGCCACCTATCGAATGGGCAAAAATGAGATCGCCCGTGGAAGAGAATTTGGCAAAGAAGATATCGCTGTAACCGTTACTGGTAAGCCTTCTCACGCCAGGCCCGGGATCGAAATCGGCACTATTCTGGAAATTGCCGGTGATCACTACTTCCCCGTTGGGCGCTACTTCTACGGCACGGCAGATGTCCTGGTTCGCAGCCCCAAAAGAGTGAGCCCACAGGAAGCCACCGGAAGAAGAATATTTCGCAAGAAAACAATCTTCACTGCCATTGCTGATAAGATGTGATACGCCTGGTCCCGGATCCATATCCACGGCTGCCCTGAACCAGCCTACCAGGTAAATATTTCCTGAAGCATCAATGGTAGAGCCCAGTGTATAAATATCACCGCCTGAAGCCAGTGTACTGCCGATGGATCTCGCGGAAAGGACCGCCTGAGAGAACAGTTGCCCAGAAAATAGAAAAGAAGAAAGAAGGGTTGTTATACAAACACGCACAAATCGTCGATAACAACTACTGTGTAGAAGTACAAATTCCATAGTATTCCCGGATAATTAATAGTTTTCTTAAGATTGGGATTTGACGGAAGTCAATGCAAGGTGCAAGTTCAGGCATTGTTGCGGTTTTGAAATAGACCCCGGGGGCCTAATTTCGACAATTCAATTGCCTGGAATTACAACTGGGGAATATTTTGGACGGGTTGAGTATATTAGTATGAGCGCTGTTGTAAGTGTATCTGTAATTTAGGACCATCAGCATTCCAGAACCTATAGTTCCAAATCATGTTCAGAAATTATTTCTTGATTCTCCTGATACTGTCTACTGGTCTCTTTGCCTGCAGTGAAGTAATGTTCACTCCCAGGAGCAAGAAGTCCAAGCTCCGGGAAATGCCGTCCATGTTGCTTTGTGAGCGAATTGTGGATTTCAGGAATGAGTATGGCAGATGGCCGGTTTCGAGGGAAGACATCGCAAACAGGGGAAAGAAATATTATGATGTATTCCGCGACTTTAAATACTCCTATACCTATTTCAAAATAAAGGATAGCAATACGATGGTATTCTTCTTCAGTGAACATCAAAAGGATTTAAGCAATTACGAAGATACCAGGAAGATAGAGCTAAATAAATATGCCGGAACGGTCCGTTTCTTCAAATATGACGGTAAGTTCTTGTGGAAGATAAAGATGTGATTGCCCGATCGCTAGATCTGGGAACGTTCCCCCCTACCGGGAATGTTCCCATGCAAATTATTTCCACTATTCCTTTTGCAAAATGATGGCTAATTCAAAGATTGCGCATACAACGATGTATGCCAACCAAACAATTGCCATATGAGGAAACTTCTATTCGCTTTTCTCGTTCTGTCAACTTTCAGATCGGCTGCCCAAACTTTCGGCAGCGGTAATATAGTAGTATTGCGGATCGGCGAAGCCAGCACCCTGCCCATGACGGCAAGCACGGCCCAGCCCGTATTCCTGGATGAATACAACTCTTGCGGAGAATTGATCAGAAGCATTCCCATGCCCGTGACCGTGAGTGGAACAAACCGGCGGCTCACCCTCCCTCCTGCTTCAGCAGATTGGTCCGAAGGTTTTATCAGTTTATCGGAAGATGCACAATACCTCGCCCTGGGCGGCTATGATGCTGCAGTAGGCACCACTTCCGTAACCACCAGCACTAGTTCTGCTGTCAATCGCGTGGTGGCTGTGATCAATGCAAGCGCCAATGTAAATACCAGCACCGTTCTCAATAACCGTTTCAGCACTGTTTCCATCCGTTCTGTGGTTACTGATGGTACTAATATCTGGGTTGCCGGAGGAAATGGTGGAATAGTGTACACCACTACAAGCAGCTCCTCCAACACCCTTATCACCAGTACAACAGGCAGGTGCCTCAATATCTATGATGGGCAGCTCTATGCCAGTTCCACTGCCACCAATCTCCGTATGGCCCGCGTTGGTAGCGGACTGCCAACCACCGCCAGCCAAACTATGGTGAATCTACCGGGATATGCCACTACCGGTGGGAACCCGTTGCAATTCTTCATGGCAAAACTCAACGGGAGCGATACCGTCAATATTCTGTACATCGCTGATAATGGACAACTAAAAAAATACTCGCTGGTGGCAGGTTCCTGGGTACCTAATGGGGCCATCGGCCTCACCACCGATAAATTCCGGGGGCTTACCGGCACTGTATCCGGCACTGATGTGGTCCTTTACGCATTGCGCAGGAACGATAACGGAGGCGAGATCATCCAATACACAGACAATACAGGATATAATACCAGTTTCGCCAATCTCAATCCCCTCATCATTGTACAGGCGGACAGCAACAAAGTGTTCAGAGACCTGAGTATGGCTCCGCAGGAAGCCCCTCCCATGATGGCAAAAAAAGCAGACAGGGACAATACCAGTCTCCGTGTGATCTCAAAAGAGAGAACAGCCAATGCATTGGCGGAAATATCGGTAAGCCAACCCGTGCAGGGAATGCTCACTATTTACGATATGAATGGACGGATCGTTCATTCCCGGAAGATCTCGATGGACAAAGGCGTTTACCGTTACCGGCTGGATATGCCGGCCAATGCACATGGGCTCTATTTCGCCAGCTTCCTCCCATTCAATGGTACTCTCATCACGCGCAAGTTCATCTATTAATCCACAAAACTCCTGTACATGAAAAAATCTATACTCCCCATTTTTATCATATTACTGTTTTTGACTGATGAATGTCTGGCGCAGTCAAAACCCATTCTGTCAGCGCCTGGCAATAACAGCACAGGGTATGTCCGCAATCCATCTTTCACCTGGCAGGCATTTGCCAATGCTTATAGCTACGATATACAACTGGCCACTGATACGGGTTTCAGCAATATCATCACGTTCCGGAATAACCTGTTGATCACTCGGTTTGTACCGGTCAGCCAACTCCCTCCCGGAAATATCTTCTGGCGCGTAAAGGCAAAGGATGAAGCAGGAGCGGATATCAGCAACTGGTCGGATGCGTTCAAATATATTGTGACCATCCCTTTGCGGATATACACTATTCCGGCAGGAGCTAACCTGCAAACCATCAAGGATACCTTGCGCAAAGCCATCATGAATACACCTGCCGTACTTTCTTTTGCCGCCAATTCCACCTATGAGATCGATGGAAATATTTCAGGGTTGTTCGCCATCGATACGGCCAATATCAACGACCTGATCATTGAGGGGAATAATGCCAATATCATCATCAGGAACAATTCTCATGTAGGTTTCATGCGGATACAGAATTCCAACCGGGTCAGCATCAGGAAACTGAAAGTGGACTGGGACCCGCTTCCGCATTCCCTGCTGGATGTGATACGGGTAGACAATTCAGACAGCACCGTACTGAACGTGAATGTCAGGCTGAGAAAAGTGACCGGGAAGGTATCGACCTACTACCCGGCTATTTACAATAATCCTGCGTTTACGGATCACTGGTCATGGAGCTACCTGATAGACACAACCGATCCGGGCAGTTTGAAAAAAATGGAAACCAATACATTCGGCATACTGCCCTCAGATATTACCCCGCTTGCCTGTAAGGATCAACCTGAATACAATATTTACCGGGCAGGCTCAAAGGCCGGAAAATATTTTGCCGTTGGAGATGTGTTGTCGATCGTTGCCAGGGACAATGTTGGCCCGCTGCTCAGCACCCGTAATTGTACTGATCTCATTTGCGATAGCATCGTCAATTACGCCAGTCCAATCGGTTGTTACTATTCCTATGATGGCAGCGATATGAAGATCCTCAATTGCAGTGCCGAATTGAAGGATGCCAGCCGCTTTGTTTCCGCAAACGCAGATGGCGTGCATTGCCGCGCCAATGCCATCGGCCCCTGGGTGGATAATTGTAGTTTCATTGGAAATGCAGATGATGGTGTAGCCCTTTACAATAAAGGGATCCAGGTGAAATCGAAAATCAGCAGCTCTGCCCTGCTGGTAGCCAATAACGAATTCATGAACCTGAAGAAAGGCCATATCTTCCGCATCTTTATCCCCAAATCAGGAAAGATCCTCGCCAGCAATTTTACGGTGGATACTGTGTACCTGCAAAGCGGTAATTACCGGGTTCAGTTCAGTCCTGCCATACCTGTCAGTGATTATGATAGCCTTACCGATATCAATCTTACGGACTTGCAGCAAAATGTACAACTGTACAACGCAACCCTTCGCAATGAAAGGTTCATGATCACCAATAACCGGTTCACTGTAAGAGCACGCGGCGCCATCATCCGTTCGGCAAAAGGTGTAGTGGAGAACAACAGGTTTTACAGTTGTTCCTCCGCCGGAGTGGCATTGTACAATGAAGCAGCGCTGTGGTACAACGGGCTTTACAGCAGGGATATCTGGATCATGAACAACGATATCAGGGATTGTGCCTTCGATAACCTTGGGGCGGATGCCGGCGCCATCAATGTCCGGATCAACAAGATCGATTCTGCAGGACCGAACAATAATTTCATAGATAATATGTCGCCCGTTTCCCTCGATCACGCCAATATCCGCATCACGAACAATACCATCAAAAATTTTGCTCAACATGGTATCTCTTTGTTCAATGCGGCCAATTGCAGTATCAGGAATAATGTATTCATCAGCGATATGCCAGGTTACTATAGAAGTGGAACGCATTATGGTATTTATATCAATACCACCTATGGAACAGCCATCACCGGCAATAATTTTTCAGGAGACACACGCACACCTATGACACAAATTCAGCGGGTGAACGATACAGCCACTACGGTTGTACCCTAAAGAGAAATGATAGGATCCCGCCGGATCGGGCATTTACAAAGTGGAGTGAACAGATCATTCACTGCGCAGGCATTTTACCGGGTTCACAAAAGAGGCCCGGATCGCCTGCCAACTGATAGTGATGAATGCGATGGCCACTACTATCAATCCCGTGATGATGAAAACGCCCGGTCCGATACTGACGCGATAGGCAAAATCATCCAGCCAGTATTGTACGATCCAGATACAGAGCGGCACGGCAATGACAAGGGCAATGCAGACCAGTCTGAGGAAATCCCTGGACACCAACATAACGATGCCTGGTACGGATGCCCCCAATACCTTACGAATGCCGATCTCCTTGATCCGTTGCTGAATGGAAAAAGTGGACAAACCGAACAATCCCAAACAGGCAATGAAGATGGCCAGGCATGCGAATAACGTAAACAAGTATCCGAAATGTTGATCCGCCTCATACTGTTTGCTGAATGACTCATCCAGGAAATGATACAGGAAGGGACGCTGCGGTGCCAGCTTTGTCCATATTTTTTCAATGGAAGCTATAGTGGTGGGGATCTCATCTCCTTTAACCTGTACGATGATCCTGTTGAGGGACCAGGGCATGCCGTATCTCAGGGTAAGCGGTTCCACTGTTGTATGCAGCGACCGGAAATTGAAATCCTTTACCACGCCGATGATATTCCCTTCCCTGCCCCATTGTGAGAATTTTCTACCCACAGCATCCGCAGGATTTGAATAGCCGTACATTTTTGCAGCAGCCTCGTTGATGATCATGGAATGTGTACTGTCGGCTATGAATTGCCGGTCGTAATTCCTTCCGGCTATCAATTGGATATTGAAGGTCGGAATGAAATCGAAATCGATCTCATAGATCAACGGGATCTTCATCTGCATACTTCCATCAGGCACCTGGATGCTTGTTCCTGCATTGGGCAGGAACTCACCCGGCACAGCCCGGGAAGCCGCAACAGACATCACTCCCGGTTGATCCGCAATGGCTTTCTTGATCGTTTCTATCTTGTCCTGCACTTGTCCGTCTCCTTCAAAATTCAAGATGAGCATTTGTTCTTTCCTGAACCCGAGATCATGTTGATTGAGGTATTTCAGCTCTGCATACACTATTCCGGTTGCAGCGATCATGACAATGGAAAGTGTAAACTGGAAAACGACCAGCGCCTGGCGCAGCCCGATGCTATTACGGCCAGGCTTGACCGCCCCCTTGAAAACCTCCGTTGGCCGGAACTTTGACAGGAACCAGGCAGGGTAAGTGCCTGCCAGCAATCCGGTTAGTATGGCTAGGGCAACCATGGCAACAACTCCTTTCAAAGTGAAGAAAGAACTGGCCTCGAAAGGTTTTCCGGAAAGATCACTTACCAGGGGCAGGGCCAGCCTGGCCAATATGAAAGCGAGCGCCGCCGCCGCTACAGAGAGCAATACAGATTCTACCAGGAACTGCCACCTCAGCATTTTGGGTTGTACTCCCAATACTTTCCTTACCCCTACTTCTTTTGCGCGTTCCATGGAGCGGGCAGTGGATAAATTCATGAAATTGACGGAAGCGATCAACAGGATGATAAATCCAACGCAGGCAAAAAGGTAAATATTCATCATGCTACCCGTTGGCCCCGGTTGCCTGGTTGCTGCTGAATGCAGATAGGCATCATCCAGTTTCTCGAATTGTATGGTATAACCTGGCTCTCCCTTCACATTGCGCGCAATGAAGGAAGGAATGCCTGCTTCCATGCTCTGTATATCGCTGTTTTCCTTTAGCAGGAAATAAGTGTAAAAATCAACATACCCCCAATTACTGAAGATACCATCCCTCCACCTGCGTGCCGTCGACATTGAAATAAGTCCATTGAAACTGATCTGTGAATTGGAGGGAGGATCAGCCACAACGCCGGTGACGGTAAACTCATCATGATTGTCCACTTTTATTGTTTTGCCTACCGGTTCTTCCTTCCCGAAAAATTTCTCTGCAACTGTTTCCGTTAGCACGATACTGAACGGTGCCAAAAGCGCCGTTCTCTGATCGCCCTTAAGGAGTTTGAAACTGAACACATCAAAAACCGTGGAATCCATGCAGACCAGGTTTTCCTGCTGTATGCGAGTATTACCATATTCCAGCAAGAAGCTACCAGCACCCATGAACTGTACTACTTTCTCTACCTGGGGAAAATCGGCTTGTAAGGCGGGGCCTACCGGGGCGCAGCCCCAGATCTGGAACTCTTCAGGTGTGGCATGTTTTGTCTGCTCTTTGCCTTCCTTATAGGTTTGGGCAACCCTGT
The DNA here is from genome assembly GCA_017744805.1 of Chitinophagaceae bacterium. Lineage (GTDB taxonomy): Bacteria > Bacteroidota > Bacteroidia > Chitinophagales > Chitinophagaceae > Pseudobacter. The sequence continues at coordinate 10,218 of JAGIAP010000088.1, forward strand.
AAATGCGATCATGTTTTGTATGGAATTTATCGAAGCTAAGCTCGTGTTGTATAAAAAGCGAGATCAATAAGCAACTAGCCATTCCGATAGCCAGTCCTGTCATATTGATAAAGCTGTAATATTTTCTTTTGAGAAGATTTCGGATAGCGATCTGGAAGAAGTGTCGGAGCATATAGCTTGATTGTATTACAAGATTCACGAATCTTATGCCATTTTATAAGAACCTGGTTTTTACTAAATTATGGTTTGGGCGACTGTTCATAATCGAACAGTTTTCGTCCGGTAGCGGTCATTCCACCAGGCGCCAGCCTGGCTTAGGTAAGGTAAAAAATCACTCATTTATGGGATAGCCCCGCAATCCGGACATTGCTATTTTCACTCTTTGAATTGGGCACAGTCGAGAAGCCCCGAAAACAATTAAAATGTAAAAATGAAATGAGTAAGCCTACCGGATATCTCACCCGGGTATCCATTATTGCAATATTCTTCTTTTCCTGCAAAACGGTCCCGATCACTGGTCGCAAGCAGCTGAACCTGGTGCCTGATCTCATGCTTACAGAGCTGGCCTTCTCACAGTACGACAGTATCGTAAAAACGAGCCATACCCTTACCCAACAGGATGCAAGGGCGCAGATGGTCACCCGGGCCGGTACAAAGATCCAGCGGGCGGTTGAAGAGTATATGATACAGAACAACCTGCAGAATGAGATCAAAAAACTGAGTTGGGAATTCAATACCATCGATGAGAATATCGTGAATGCCTGGTGTATGCCCGGCGGCAAGGTGGTAGTATACACCGGATTGCTGCCCGTAACCCAGAATGAAAAAGCCCTGGCCTTTGTGATGGGCCACGAGATAGCACATGCGATCGCCCGTCATGGCAATGAAAGGATGAGCCAGGGACTGCTGGTCAATCTCGGTGGCATGGTGTTACAGGAAGCATTGAAGGATAAAAAAGAAGCCACCCAGGTCCTCTTCCTGGGTTTGTATATGGTGGGGTCCAATCTCGCATATTCATTACCGAACAGCCGGATGCAGGAAAGTGAGGCCGATAAGCTGGGACTGATCTTCATGAGCATGGCCGGTTATGATCCTGCCGAAGCGCTTCCTTTATGGGAACGTATGTCGCAACTGAATAAAGCGAAAACGCCAGAATTCCTGTCCACTCATCCTTCTGATGAAACACGGATAAAGAACCTCGCAGCACTGATCCCTGAGATCAAAGCGAAGTATTACAAGGCAGGTTGAGCAAAAAATGGCAAAGCACTGTTCAGGTCTCCCTGGTTCGCATGAACCGGGTGATCATCATTCCGGAAATCGTATCGCCGGTTGCATTGAGTAAGGTAGCGATGGGGTCCAGCAAAGTGCCCAGGATCAGCATCACAGGCAGTGCTTCGATGGGCATATTGAAAGCGGAGATGATCAGCAGTTCACCCACATAGCCCCCATTGGGAATGCCTCCTTCTACCACACTCACTAATACGGCCATTACCAGGGTGATGGCCATCGCATCCCAGGTGAGGATAGTTTTGTTGGAGAGCACCAGGGCTACAGCAACTTTCAGCACCGCCGCAATGGAAGAACCTTCTTTATGCAAGGTAGCGCCCAGGGGCACCACAAAATCGGTTATGCGCCTGGGTATGCCCATCTTTTCAGCCGCTTCCAGGTTGGCAGGGATGGTAGCGATGCTACTACAGGTAGCCAATGCCGTGATGGATGGAGTGATATTGTTCTTCCAGTATCTTCTTAAAGCTGCGGTTCCACCTGCGATCATCGCATAGACACTGAAAATAACGGTATAATAGAAAATAGAAACGCCATGAGCGATGCCCAGGGTATGCGCATATGTACCAAACAATTGTGGCCCGATAGTAGCCACCTGGTACGCAAAATAAGCGCCCAGCCCCACCGGTGCCAGCAACATGATGAGGTGCAGCAGGCTCTTCATCACCGCATTGCCGGAACTGAGGAAAGCTCTGAAGCTCTCTCCGGCAGTGCCCGACAATCGTGCTGCATATCCGATCAGGATCGAAAAGATGATCATGGCTAACATGCTTTTTCTGGAAAGCAATTCGTTGAAATCCCCTACAGTCAATAGTTGCACTACCTGCTCACCCGCTGAAGGCGCTTTTTTGAATTCAGGCAGGCTCACGAGATGGGTATCCAAACTGATGGGAAAGAAAGATAATGTGATCAACGCGATGATTGCAGCAATCAGCACCGTGGCAATGAATACCAGGCTCATCACAATGATCAGTCTGCCAGTACCCTGCGACTCGCCCAGTTGCGCAATCACAGATGCAATGGCAAAGAACACCAATGGTACCACAGCAGTAAAAAGAAGGTTCAGAAAGATATCTCCCACAGGTTTCAGGATCCCTACCTGCTCTTTGAAGAAAAGCCCGAACAGGCTACCCAGTATGATCCCGCAGAGCAGGCGAATGATGCCCGCATAGTTTTTGAAGAAACCGGATTGTTTCAATTCCATAGTTAGCTGGTTGATCATCCTTTGCTCAGACAGGGATGATACTCTAATGTAACAGGAATTTACCGTAAAATAGCATTGTACTGGAAAAATGGACGATCAGGATTCATAAAGTTCCAACGGCAGCCCATCAGGATCTGCAAAAAAAGTGAACCTTTTTCCTGTGAATTCATCCGTTCGGATGGGCTCGGTGATAACCTCAGCAGCCTTTAATGAGGCAACCGCTTTTTCCAGGTCATCCACGGCAAAGGCCAGATGCCTGAGCCCGCAGGATTCTGGACGGGAGGGCCTTGGCGGCGGTGATGGGAAAGAGAATAGTTCGATGATATAATGATCGTTCAGCGCCAGATCCAGCTTCCAGGAATTTCGGGCTTCCCTGTAAACTTCACGCACAATGCTCAATCCCAGCACCCTGGTATAGAAATCCTTTGACCGCTCGTAATCCGAGCAGATGATGGCGATATGGTGAATGGCTTTCAATCCCGGTATCATATATTTTTCGTTTGTGTTTTGCCGGCAGAGCAAGAGAAATAGCCTAGAATATTATTATCCTCTCCTCCCATGCGCCTTTCGTCCATGATACAAATATTCAACCCTTTGAAAAAATAATTGCCAGCTTCCTTTTCGGTTACAGGTGAATGATGGGATATCTCATCAGCTATCAGATCAAGTTCATCCGTGAAATTGAATTCCATATCGAACAGTTTTATCCTTTTACATTTGTGTACCTCCACTTCGGCCAGGAGATCGTTCTCATCGTAATTGAGAAAGAAATAAGTGTTTTTGGATTCAAGTTGGTCGTAGATATCCCTTCGATAGCCCACAAAGCCGTTGTCTACCCAGAAATCTTCATTGTGTTCTGTATGGGTATTGTCGAGTTTGGCCCGCACTAAATTCCTTGGGGCCCTGAAAGGTAACCTGATATTATCGATGATGATCTCTTTGCCGGGTACGCATTGCAGTAT
>JAGIAP010000088.1:13677-17142 GCA_017744805.1 Chitinophagaceae bacterium
GAATATTTCTGAAACAGAATGGATATTTCACTGATCCCTCCCCTAAAACAAGCCTCTCGCTTTCAGGAAACCATTTTTCTTCAATAAGAACAGATCCTCCACGTAGTTGCCATACACGGGATAAGCTTTGTTGCCGGAAATCCTGTAATAAGGCTCGGGATAGATCTCTTTGATGCGGTCGGGCGTTGCATAAGGAGAGATCGTATAAAAAACTTCCCGGGGAAAATCCAGCAATACGGGTCTCAGTTTTGTGCCCTTGTTAAGATCATGTCCATAGTCGCGGGACTCGTAAGGCCCTGCCCATCGGCCATCTTTCATTAGGTATACTGCAGAGAACATATATTTCTCATGCAAGTAGGTGCCACTATCGGCGGATACATATAGCAGTGCAAAATCCGATTTAGAAAAGGCTGGTATACCATTATGATCGAAAGCGAGGAACTCGATGGTATCATGGGCAAATTCTCCGTACACTTTTTTTATGATGCGGTACTTTACTTTCCAGCCGGTATCCAATGCATCGAAGATCCGGGGCAAGGGCTGAACGGAGATCTTCTCGCCTACAAATGCGAACAGGGAGTTATTCTCCCTGTTATAGTTCATTACTGAATCCCTCGGATCATATTTTTTGGGAAGTGCCTGCGGCTTTTCGGCAGAGTCTTTCCTGACAGGCGTTTTCAGGGCTTCCGCAATATTTTGAGCATTTCCTGTAATGGAAATGAAGGATAAGGTTATAACAATACATGTAAAAATGATATTCATGGAGAGAGCGATTATCAGAGTCGTTTAGCCTTTGCAGGTAGTTTTCCTGCGAGGAACTCTTTGCGCTGTGCCTGATCACCCAGATCCATTTCGAATCGCTCCCACTCTCCTTTTTCATTCAATACAGCGCAACTCCACTCACCGGTTACATCATCGGAGAACTGCCAGAGGATATGATATCCGTCCTCATTCGAAAACCCTTCATCATCCGCCTGCAGAATGCCACCGGTCTTGTTCCAGATAGTGGTTTTGATATTGCTCAGGATCTCATAGTTCCCTTCTTCAAAGGATGCGTCGAGCATCAGGATTGCATAAATGACTTTTACTTTATCGAAATACGTTGAAAGCCATTGCGCGGCCGAAGCAGGTTTGTCTCCCTGAACAGATTCCCGGAATTCATCCAGTTCTTCCTGGCCCAGCTCACCCGGCACTACGGGATTACGCTCTATCTGGGCGAGGTGATCGCCAGCCTCGTTGAGGAGATCGATGACTGTCCATTTTCCGGGGTCCTCTGCATCATCAAATGCGAATTTTGCGCTCAGCCCGTCATCCTGCAATGCTTCCATGAGCTCGTCCATATGGATATCCGGGTCCTGCGTACCTAAAACTCTGATATAGTATCCCATTTTGATTGGTTTGTGATATTGGCGGCAAGCTAGGATTTTTTTGGGTTTGGACGAAGAAAGCCCTGAAAACAAGAGATCCGGTACTGAGACCAGATCTTGTTTTTATGCGATAAATAAATTGAGAAAGGGTCATCCATCAATAACAATACTTGTTGCCTCCTCTCCTGCAAAACTGATAGTGAAATAATGATTGAGATCATGGATACTCGAAAATGAAATATCCCAGGTTAACGGCCTGACTTCGGGATTGGGGATTTCGAGATGAATCAAAGAGAACTCTGTATTGAAATCCACAATGGCGAAATCCTCTTTCCAGTTCCGGAACTCTTCCTCAATCAATTGTTGGGCCTTTTCAATATACATCAAATAGTTTTGTTGGAACTGATGATAAAACTCCCGGTGTTTTTCAGTAGGGCCGTCAATTTCTGCGCGGATCAGTAACTCTATTTCTTTCTTAACCGGCGGGAAATGGATCGTTCCGGAAAAGAATCCATTAGTGTTCTTGTTGCTGAAAAATTTGAGCGCTCCGAAAAATTCGTCTTGAAAAACCGGTCGTTTCCTGAACAAATTGAATAATCCCATAGAAATAGATTTCGATATAAATGGAAAACGGTAAAAAAGTCTACTCCCATCACTGTTTTTGCCAGTTCTGCGACTTCCTCAAACTAGTAATGAACTGATAAATATCCTTCAATTCCTGTGGACCGCTTGGGCCATAATCAGCGATCGTCTTGAACTTCCCATCTTTGAAACGGACCGATAGATTGTAACTGGGCATATCGGTGATCTTTACGGAAAACTTATCGCTCAGGCTGAGGATTTTGGCCTTATCGATGAGCATTACCAAACTATCCATTTGCGGCTTTTTGATCACAGCCTTAAATTGCCCGGTGATATCATTGAATCGTTTGGCATCCAGTTCCGCACTTCCATCGCCACCGATCTTCATTTCAAATATCGGGCAGGCGCCGAAACAGGGACCAGCACTGAATTCCACTTTTTCAATATTATTCTGATTCTTCACCTTGTTGGTGGCACATCCTGCCAGCAGATAAAGGGAAGCATACAAAACAGTCGCTTTCATAGTATTTATTTTATCAGATGGCAAACTAACCATTATTTCATAAAATCTTATACCTGTCCAATAAATAAAGCCCGGTGCTGGGAAGCGCCGGGCTCTTTAGGTCAGTGATATTGGATCTCGCAATAAATTATTGTTTTACATCACCCGTTAAAGTGCCATTGGTAACAAACCTGATCTGAACTTTCGTTTTGTCATTGGTGTCTTTCGGAATGCCGCTTAACAGGATGGTGTACACTTTTTTCTGTTCTACGGAGATTGTCCTGCTCACATCTACTCCATTGGTGCTTTTCACAACGATATTGATATCCCCTGGCGCCACTTCTTTGAACTCGCTGACCGATGCATACACGGCATTGTCGTTGACAACGGAATTCCCATTGGATGTAATGGTCACATTTGCCGTATTCACGGAATCAGTGATGGCATTGATATAACGCACATAAGCCTTGCCGGATGCGGCAGAGAGACTATCGAAATTATCCACGGAAACCACATTCCTGTAATGGCTGTCAATACCAACCACAAAGAGTGAATAGTATTTATGCTGCTCGAAATTGTAATGGCTGTTTGTCAGCGGCAAAGGATTGGGATAATCAAAACTGGTGATAGAGCGGTTACCTAAATAAATATTCTGATAAACACCCGTAAAACTCTGGTAAGCAAGTGGGTTTGCAGTAAGTGTATTTCCTGATAATTGTATCAATAGTGATTGCTGATCAGGTGCGAGATTGAATGCCATCAGGCCTGCTGCCGGAATATTCTGATAGTCGCCACCATTGTTTTTCAGGCAGCTCGTAAGCAACAAGCCTGAAACCGTCACCATCACCAGGGGAAATACGCCTTTCCGGAACCAAGAGAGGATCTTGTTCATGCACGTAAGTTTTTAATAATGAATAATTCAGGTAGAATTCAGCGAAGCAGATGAAATGGCTTGAAGTGAATTTGCAATTGATAAGGAGTCATAAAGGTACAAATTCGGTAGACTACTACCCC
>JAGIAP010000089.1:0-11429 GCA_017744805.1 Chitinophagaceae bacterium
TACGATGCCATTGCAACTGCCAGCACCGTTGCTGCCAATTACCTGAAAGAAGGTTTTTGGGCAAAAACGAAAGAACAGGAAATCCCTTCCGCTGGTTTGTATGCAGACTTCCTCGTGAAGATCGATGATGTTACTGCTGAGGTAGAGAAAGCCCTGACCGGTCTTTCAGGAGCAGAACGCCTTGCAAAGCAGAATGCAGTGATCGCAGAGATCAACAAACGTTATTCAGATCCTTCCAAAAATATCATCGGCAAGATCAGCCCAATGTTCAAGGGCAACCAGTTCCTGATGTTCGTGTATCAGCGATACAATGATATCCGCCTGGTAGGTGCGCCTCCTGAGAGCATCGGCAAATTTGGTGGAGATACGGACAACTGGGAATGGCCACGTCATACCGGCGACTTCTCCGTGTTCCGCGTGTACATGGCCAAGGACGGCTCTTCCGCCGATTACTCTCCCAACAACGTTCCCCTGAAGCCCAAACATTTCCTGCCTGTATCCATCAAAGGTATCAAGGACGGGGATTATGCCATGATCTACGGATATCCTGGTAGCACCAACCGCTATGAATCATCCATGGGCGTTAAACAGAAAACGGATATCGCCAATCCTGCCATCGTGAACCTCCGCGATATGCGACTGAAGTACATGATGGAAGAAATGAAGAAAGATCCTGGCACCCGTTTGAAAATGGCCAGCGACTATGCTTCCATCGCCAACTATTGGAAATTCTTCGACGGAGAAGCGAAGCAATTGCTGAAATACGATGTGTATGGTCAGAAGAAAGAAGCCGAAGCAAAATTCCAGCAATGGGCCAATGGAAAACCGGAATTCGAGAATATTTTCAGCGACTGGAATAAAGCATACGACAACTGGCGCCCCTACAGCAAACAACAGATCTATATCAACGAAGGCATCATGGGCTCCCCGTTGATGGGATTGGCAGCCAGCTTGCAGCAGGTGGAGAATGCCATCGTCAAAAAAGGAAGCTCTGCCGATATCGCCAAAGCCGTAGAAGCAGCCAAAGAAGCCAGAGCGGAATTCCTGAAAAGCGAGAATCGCGTTTCCGACCAGAATATCCTGGGTACTGCACTCAAGATGTTCTATACGGATATCGACAAAAACCAGCATCCCATCGGTTTCTATGAAAGCATCAAAGGCAGCTTTGGAAGCCTCGATGATGATGCCACTTACAAAAAATATGCAGCAAGCGTGTTCAACAATACGATGCTGCTGGATGATAACAAATGGAATGCATTCGCTGCAAATCCTGATGGCACTGTGTTACAGGCCGATCCCGCTTATGCTACTGCAAGCGCTTTCATGAAGAACTGGCAAGGCAAATATCTCCCCCAATCCATGCAATTCAATGCAAAGAACTCAGAGCTGGGACGCCTGTACCTGAAAGGAGTACTGGCCATGGACACAGTGAAAGCAAAGAAGATGTATCCTGATGCCACATTCACCATGCGTGTGAGCTTCGGTAATGTAAAAAGCTACAGCCCCGCCGATGCCGTGAAGTACGATTATGTTACTACCATGAAAGGCGTAATGGAAAAATATAAACCCGGTGATTACGAGTTTGACCTGCCTGCAAAGCAGATCGATCTGATCAAAAAGAAAGATTATGGTCAATATGCCGACCCCATCCGCAAAGATGTAGTAGTAGGCTTCATCACTACCAATGATATCACAGGTGGTAACTCCGGTTCTCCCGTGATAGATGCAAACGGCAACCTGATCGGCCTGGCATTCGACGGCAACTACGAAGCGCTCAGCCATAAGATCCAGTTTGATCCCGTATACAACAGAACTATCTGTGTAGACGTTCGATATGTACTCTGGTGTATCGACAAGCTCGGAGGCGCCAGCAATATCATCCAGGAACTGAAGCTGGTGAAGTAATCACCGTTCGCGTTCAAACATATTCCAGCCCCGTATGCATGGCCTGATCCGATCAGCCTGCATACGGGGCTATTCTTTAAAATTTGTCAATCAGAATTTTTTTCGTTTTTTGCTTAACCTAAACGCTTCTAAACATGGAACAATCCACTTCACCTGACCTTTTAGCTGACCTCGAGAATGAGATAGCACTTGAACACGCATCCAAAGGGCTCAGGTTAGCCAATTTCCTGATCGATGGTATCATTTCTTCAATCCTATACAGTGTCTTTGGTAGTTTTATCCAAATGATTGTGATGGCTGCTTATATCAGGGACCTGGACAATTTCTCCGTTGACCCTGGCTTTCCCTGGGCCATCTTCTTTATAATTATCACCCTCCAGCTTTCTGTATATATTGCCTATTTCACAGTATGTGAAAAGCTTTTGAAAGGAAGAACTATCGGTAAGATGGTGACCGGAACCATGGCGCTCCGCGAAGATGGCAACCCGCTTACCTGGAAGAATGCGATCCTGCGCAGCCTTTGCCGCCTGATCCCATTTGAGCCACTGGTGGCCATTTTCATCAGCTATCCCTGGCATGATGATTTCACTAAAACTGTGGTGGTGAAGAAACGTATTTGATCATTGAACGCATTGAAAAAAAGATCCCGGTACGAAATGGTACCGGGATCTTTTTTATTTCAGTGGTGTATTGTCTTTCCAGTGCCATAGATGCAGGCAGGCATAAGTACGGAAGGGGCTCCATTTGGAAGAGATGGAAAGCAATTTTTCGCGGAACTGCTTTTTATCTTCCCTGTCCAGTTTATAGACCTTGATCATGGCATTTTGTAATCCCAGATCATCGATGGAGAACACATCTTCACGTCCCAGGGCAAACATGAGCAGCATCTCTGCAGTCCATTTTCCCACACCTTTGATACGGGTAAGATAAAGGATCACTTCCTCGTTGCTCATCTTATCGAGCGTTTTGAGATCCAGGCCTTCTTCAATGGCAAAGCGGGCCACATTCTGCACATAGGTCACTTTTGCGTTGGAAAGCCCGATACCGCGAAGCACCTCAGGCGCTGTATCGATGATCTGTTGGGCTACCGGTGGCTTTCCTCCGTAGAGATCAAGGAAACGCTTGTAGATCACATCGGCTACTTTGGTGCTCAGTTGCTGGCTCATGATGGATGCGCAGAGATAAACAGTGATATCCTTTCTTTTTTTGAGTACGAAAGGATCACGGCTATCTACCAGCTTTTTGAATTTCTTGTCTTTGCTGAGATGAAGGGTGTACGACATACCTTAGGGTTTCACATAGCGGTAAAGCACTCCTCCATTGTACACCACCCAACCACGTTCCAGGTCATCGGTGAAATGACATTCAACATAATGTACATCGTTGCTGATGGGCGTATACAGCACTTTGGTGGATGTGCTGCCTTCTACCTTGTAAACCATATTGGCCGTCATCACAAAGCCATTGTTCATATCCTTGAAATGGAAATCGAAATAGTTATCGTTGAAGCGCTGGTTGGAGGTCCAGGTGCTACCACCGTCCGTGGTCTTGTACAGTTTTCCATCATCTCCCATGGCCAGTCCACTGAGGGGCTCGGCAGGTTTGAGGAACTGTGTATTGTAAACCCGGTTAGGCATTCCTGTTACCCTTGAAAAGGTGGCGCCGCCATCGGTTGTTCTGTAGTATCCCTGTGCACTGGTTCCGAAGAAACCGTTCTGAGCATCGCGGAAATAAACAGTACTGGAATTGGCGGGAGAACCCGGAAGCAGGTTCCAGGTAACGCCTGCATCGGTAGATTTCAGAATGCCCTGAACAGAGGCGGCAAAGCCCGTGGTTTCGTCAACAAAAAATACATCCGAAAAATCGAAACTGGCGTTTGAGGTAGCCCAGGTTTTTCCACTATCGGCAGTACGTGCTATGGCATTCCTGGATACGGCCCATCCGTATTTATCATTCAGGAAATAGAGATTGTAATATTCTTTGGTCTGGGCATTGGTAAGCGCCCAGGTAAGGCCTCCATCCATCGACCGGTAAACTCCGCTGGCAGCGGCCAGGTAGCCAGCCGTATCATTCACGAAGAAAACATCGTAACAATTGTTCACCGTATTCACTTTGCTCCAGCCGGGCCCGAGGATCGGAACACCACCCTGGTTGCGCGAATTATTAGGCCTGTTGATAGGATTATCTCCTTTTACGCAGGATACCGCTGTTATGGCAACAATTGCGACAAATAGCAGGGCTTTAAAACCTTTCTCCATACTTACATTCATTAGAGGATTGAAGATATTATATTTTTGGCATTGCTGCATGCTTCCTAGTTTTACGGCGACAATGGAAAGACATATCATACCAACGGCTGATGGGTCGGTTACCATCTCGATACCTGCCTCGGGCGTAACTTATCATTCCAAACATGGTGCCATTCAGGAGTCCATGCATGTATTCATCGGGGCCGGACTGCATTACATGCTGTCAAAAGATGTAACGCATAAACCGCTGAGGATATTGGAAATGGGCTTCGGCACTGGCTTGAATGCCCTTCTGGTATTGCAGGAAAGCATCCGCACCGGCCTGCCGGTTGCCTATGAAACTATTGAGGCTTTTCCCCTGGAAAACGTTGTCTACAGCCGCTTAAATTATTGTGAGCAGCTCCAGGCGCCTGCATTGCAGCCCCTGTTCCTTCAACTCCATGAAAGCTCCTGGGATACAACATATGCCATCACCCATGAGTTCTCATTCACGAAAAGAAATATTAACCTGGAAAGTTTCAGTAGCGGGGAGTTGGTAGACCTGATCTTTTACGATGCTTTTGCTCCTTCCGCTCAACCTGAGCTCTGGACGGTGGAGATATTTCAAAAACTCTTCAACCTGCTCAGCCCCGGAGGCATCCTCACTACTTATTGTTCAAAGGGAGATGTAAGACGGGCCATGATGGCTGCGGGCTTCACCATAGAGAAGATCCCAGGCCCACCCGGAAAAAGGGAAATGGTACGGGCATCAAAAAAATGATCTGATCACCGGGTCTCCCAATGATCAGATCACACAATTCATTATATCTTACTGAAACGTATAACCGACGCTTCCATCTTTTTCATCCTTCAGCAAGATCCCCAGCTCCTGCAACTGGTTCCTGATCCTATCGGAAGTTGCATAATCTTTTCTTGAGCGGGCATCTTTACGGATATCGATGAGCAGATCCAACACGCCACCCAGCTTTCCGTTATCGGCCTCGTTCTCGCTCCTGAGCCCGAAGATGGATTCCAGATAATCGTGGAAATACTTTTTCAGCCTGTTGAAAGTCTCCACTGAGAGCGCAGTTGCAGGAATATGTTTGTCTTTGATGGAATTGATCACAGGAACGATCTCAAAGATATTCGCCAGCACTTTGGCGGTATTGAAATCGTCGTTCATATTGTCGTCCATCTCGGAGAGCAGATCGTTCACTTTCTTGTTGAGCGCCTCATCAGGTTGGGCGTCACTTTGAGGTGTTTCAATCTTTTGCAGGTTCTCATACGCTTCCCAAAGCCGCTTCAGCCCTTTTTCCGCTGCCTGTAATGCCTCATTACCGAAATCAAGTGTACTGCGGTAATGGGTCTGGAGAATGAAGAAGCGGATGGTCATCGGGCTATAAGCCTGCTCCAGCAAAGGATGCGAGCCGCTGAACATTTCAGTCAGTTTGATCTGATTGTTGTAGCTCTTACCCATCTTCTTACCATTCACCGTGATCATATTGTTGTGCAGCCAGTAACGGGCAGGCACTTCCTTATTGCAGATGGTGCTTTGGGCGATCTCACTTTCATGGTGGGGGAACTGAAGGTCCATACCACCGCCATGAATATCGAACTGACCACCGAGATATTTGGTGGCCATGGCAGAACATTCGATATGCCAGCCGGGGAACCCTTCGCCCCATGGGCTTACCCATCGCATGATATGCTCGGGCGGCGCTGCTTTCCAAAGAGCAAAATCAGCTTTATCCCTTTTCTCATCCTGACCATCGAGGTCGCGGGTGGTTTCCAACTGTTCATCCAATATCCTTCCACTGAGCTTTCCGTAAGGGTAATGCTCAGCGTATTTCTTTACATCGAAGTATACAGAACCGTTCACCTCATAGGCATAGCCGGCATCGATGATGGCTTTGATCATTTCGATCTGCTCCACGATATGCCCGGTAGCCGTAGGTTCGATACTAGGCTCCAGGTTATTGAATTGCAGCATGGCCCAATGGAAGAGATTGGTATATTTCTGCACCAGTTCCATCGGCTCCAGCTTTTCAAGTACGGCTTTATTGGAGATCTTGTCTTCTGCTGCTCTGCCTTCTTCCTCAAAATGTCCCGCATCGGTGATATTGCGCACATACCGCACTTTGTAGCCAAGGTGCAGGAGGTAACGATAGATCACATCAAAGGTGATGAATGGACGGGCATGACCCAGGTGGCTCTCACCACTAACGGTGGGGCCGCACACATACATACCCACATGCCCGGGCGTAATGGGGGTAAACACTTCTTTCTGCCTTGTGTAAGAATTAAGGACTTTCAACTCACTCATAAAAAATTATTGAATACGAAATCAGCAGAGGTTCAATAACAGGAATGTCTTCGGGCAAATATAATGATTTTATTTCCCGGACCCGAGGCGGAGGTCCGCAATTACCGGGTAGTGATCTGAATAGGGAAGCAGTTTCCGTTTGTATTGAACAATTTCAAATTGCTTGTCTGCCATTACATAATCTATTCGAAGGGTGGGGGAAATATTGGAGAAGGTCCTGCCCAGGCCTCCTTCCCTTTCTACAAAGGCGTCCCGGCGATTGCCCCGGATGCGGAAGTAGGTGTAGGAATTGGGCACATCATTGAAATCACCACAGATGATCTCCGGAACTGGACAGCTATCGAGCTTATTCCGGACGATATCCACCTGGTCTCCCCGCAATGAATATCCCTGTCGCAGTTTACGGATCAGGGATTTGGATGCCTCCACCATACTGTCCTGGGCGTTCCGGATAATGGAGATATCCCTGTAATCTTTCTTCTGAAGCAATACGGATTGAAGGTGAGTGGTGAACACGCGAACGGTTTGGCCATGCACATCGAGGTCGCAATAGAGCAGGCTTTCGGCTGCCCTGAGCTTGACGGGCCCGGTGAAAATGGTGCGATTGGAATCCAGGATAGGATATTTTGAGAAGATGGCGCAGCCCATTTCGTTGCGGGTGCCTGCTTTGCCATAATCGATAGAGCGATAGAAATAAGGATAACCCATTTTTCGGATATCCCTGATATTGCTGTAAGGGCCATTGGGACCGGGTTCGAAATATTCCTGGAAGCAGAGCACATCGGCATTTTCCGTTCTGATGAAATCCAGCATCGCTTTGCGGCGGCTCTGGCGATTGTTCTCCCGGGTCTGCTCATCAAACCATTTCACGTTCCAGGTGAGGATGCGGATCGTATTCTCTTTTTTAGCCTCTTCAAACTTCGATGAAAAATGGAATCCCACCAATGCGCGTATATTCGTATAACCCAGCAGCAGTGCGCCGAGGGAGAGAAAAACCCATTTGGATCTTACCAGGCTCCAGCCGATGAGGAATATCAGGGTCAGTAATAAGAAGAAGGGGAAGCTCAATCCGAGAATAGCAATGAACCACCACTTATCCGGATGCAGGAAGGCATTGGCGCAAGCCATCAGAAAAACAGCTACCGTGATAATATTGGTTACAATAAAGAAACGCCTCGTGAAGGTTCGAATGGCCATTGCTTAAATTTACAACTCTTCATCTTCCGCAGCCCTTTTCAGAATTTCTTTTTCTTCTTCGGTGAGATACCTGTATCCCTGCTGGTTGATCTTATCGAGTATTTCGTCGATCCTTTTCTGGGTGATATTGGGGATTTTCTTGAAGGGTTGAGTGCCTTTGGAGTTATAGTAGAGATCGTCTTTGGCTGTTTTCTTCCAATTCTTCCTGTCGGGATTGAAGAGATTGGTGGCCCAATCGTAGGCCTTGTTCATCCAGGCGCCCCAGTCGCGCCCTGCTTTCAGTTGAACTACAAAAAGCCAGCCGATACCGGCTGCTCCAACATTGGCAAGGAGTATGGGAGTGGATTGGATATTCACCCCGCGGCTGAACGTGATGGCAACATAGATGAGGGTAAGTATCCAGAGAGGTACACCACCATTGATCATGGGGAAGATCCGGTAATTGGGCGCCAGTACGGTAGTTCCGATGGCAATGGCCATCAGGCCTGCCGATGCGCCATCCAGTTTGAGCATTGGCACCAGGGGTGCGATCGATGGCATCAGGTTGGTCACTGCCAGGTAAATGATACCTCCTGCCAGCCCTCCGTACAGGAAAAGCGGAACGAGTTTGGTATTACCGGTCAGGTCCTGCAATATGAAACCAAATGCCCAGAGCCAGAGAACATTCCCAATGAGTGGGAGCACATCGGCGTGGATGAACATATAGGTGAGCAGGGTCCATGGCCTTGTAAGGAAGATATCTAAACTGGCCGAGAGCCGGGCCCAGTCGAGGATATTGGTCTCATATTGGATCTCCGGCCAGTCGGACATTTTGTATACCAACCAGAGGAATTTGAAAATACAGAAGAGAATGGCAATAACCGCCAGCAGCAACAGCAAGGAGTTTCCTTCCTGTCCAAGGATCGTCTTTTTCTTATAACGGTTTTCCCGTAGCACGGAGTAAATTTTTGCGTGAATTTACAAAACACCGATCAGAACAATAGCATGTACCTACCGGGTTCTTGTATTAAACGTTTGATAATTGGTAAAGTTTCCGCTTTTAATAAAATGTCCGCCGGTTATTGCGGTTCATCAGCATCACCAGCAGGAATCCGAACAGGGCTCCTCCAAGGTGGGCGAAATGCGCAACGCCACCGCCATAGCGTGGATTTATGCCTCCGAACAGGTCGAGCGCCACATAAGCCACCATGGCATATTTCATTTTTACAGGAAAAGGTATGGGGAAAATGAATAACTCCTGGTTGGGATTGAGATAGGTGAAGGCTGCCATCACACCCATGATGGCCCCGGATGCACCCAGCACCTGGATCTTCTCGATCATATACACGCGTAACTGGGCAGTGGCCAGATCCATCGTATTGTTCTCGTACTTGCTCATTACGATGCTGAGCTCAACCTGGTTGGCGATCAGTTGTATCAGGCCTGCGCCCACTCCGCAAATGAGATAGAAAAGAAGGAATCTTTTGGCTCCCCACCGGTTCTCCAACTGTGTGCCGAACATCCAGAGGATAAGCATATTGAAGAACAGGTGGAAGAAATTAGCGGTATCATGGAGGAACATGTAAGTGACCAATTGCCAAACCCCGAAATCCGGGGATTTCTGGAAATGCAATGCCAATGGGGTTACCAGCACATCTTTAAAAGTGAGCTCGGCAAGCCACATCAGCGCATTGATAATGATCAGATTCTTGATTACGGGCGGTAATGGTTGAAAACCGCCGCCAAATCTCACATTTCCCATATTCCTTTTTTCCTTTTGATTCCTCTAATATCGGCATGTTTGCCTGAATGGGCTAACAACCGGATCGATTTCTTGTTGTATGTAGGTTATTTTTTCAGTTTCAACTGCACCACGTTCTCGATATGGTGGGTTTGGGGGAACATATCCACCGGTCTTACCCGGGTAACCTCATATTTTTCGCCCAATCGGCTCAGATCGCGGGCCTGCGTGGCAGGGTTGCAGCTCACGTATACTACCAGGGGCGCTTCCATATCCAGGATCTTCTGAACCAGCTTTTCGTGCATGCCTGCCCGTGGCGGATCGGTAATGATCACGTCGGGCTTGCCATGATGGGCAAAAAAGGCATCGTCACAGATATCGATCACATCCCCTGCATAGAACTCCGCATGGTGGATATCATTCAACGCCGCATTCTCACGGGCATCATCAATCGCTTCTTTGATCACCTCCACCCCGATTATCTTTTTGGCCATTTTGCTAACAAAAAGCCCGATGCTTCCCGTACCGCAATAAAGATCATAAACAGTTTCCTTACCGGTTAGTTCAGCAAATTCGCGGGTAACCTGGTACAATCTTTCGCCCTGGTGGGTATTGGTCTGGAAAAAGCTTTTGGGACCGATCTTGAAACGAAGGTCTTCCAGTTTTTCAGTGATATACCCCTTGCCTGTATAGGCTTTGGGCTCCAGATCGTAGATGGTATCGTTCTTCTTGGGGTTGATGGTATAGAGCAGGGTGGTGATGGAAGGAACTTTTTCCAGGAGATGATCGAAGAGTTTTGTCCGCTCTTTGGCATCTTCATAACCAAAACAAACATTCACCATCACTTCACCGGTGGTGCATACCCGGATGATGAGGGTACGAAGCCAGCCTTTGTGCTCGCGGATATCGTAGAAAGTATAACCCTGTTCCTTTGCGAATTCCCGGATGGTGTTCTTGACGGCATTGGCCGGCTCCTCCATCAGGTGGCAGGTATTGATATCGATGATCTTGTCGAAGAGGCGGGGAACGTGGAAGCCGAGTGCATCTTCAGGCTTCAGTTCCGACCCTGAAGCGATCTCTTCGTTGGTGAGGTATCTTTTATTGCTGAAAGTGAATTCCAGTTTATTGCGGTACCGGGAGGTTTGCTCGCATCCCAGGATGGGCTCCATTTCGGGGAGGGCCACTTTTCCGATCCTTTTGAGATTCTGGGCCACTTCCTGTTGTTTGTACTGGACCTGTTTTTCGTAAGGGAGCATCTGCCATTTGCAACCGCCACAAATGCCAAAATGTTCACAGAAAGGGTCCACCCTGTCTTGGGAGAATTCATGAAAATGGACCGCTTTACCTTCGGCCCATTCTTTTTTATTCTTGCTCAGGCGCACGTCCACTACATCTCCGGGAACGGCTCCTTCGATAAAGATCACTTTTCCATCCAATCTTGCCAGTGCCTTTCCTTCAGCCGCATAGTCTTCAACTGCAATGCTTTGCAATACCATGTTCTTCTTTCTCATGGTGCAAAGATAGCGTCTACTGACCTTCTTGTCCTTCCTTATATTTCTTCTCTGCTTCTTTTGCTTTCTCAAAATCGAGCACTACGCCATTGATACAGTAGCGGAGGCCTGTTGGAGGGGGGCCGTCATCAAAGACGTGACCGAGATGGCTTTTGCAACGACCGCAAAGCACTTCCGTACGGCTCATGCCATGGGTATTGTCTGGTTGATAGATGATGCTGCCCTTGGTAACCGGCTCATAGAAGGAGGGCCAGCCGCAACCGCTTTCGAATTTGGTATCGCTTTTGAACAGCGGATTACCGCATACGGCGCAGTAGTAAGTGCCGATCTCTTTTGAATTCTCGAATTTGCTGCTCCAGGGCCTTTCCGTTCCTTTCTGCCTGGCGATATTGTACACGTCGGCGGGCAATATCTTCTTCCATTCTTCATCGGTCATATTCACCTTGGTGGAATCAGTGCGGGAATAAACCGGGTTGTTCTCTTTTTTAGTGCTATCCATATTGTGTTTTTTCTGATTGGGAGGTGATGTTTGCGAATAGCTGCAC
>JAGIAP010000089.1:11439-16942 GCA_017744805.1 Chitinophagaceae bacterium
GTATAAGGGGCATAATCAGCGCCCTGTGCAGGTTTCGCTTCATGATCATGTATTTATAACAAATTTACGCGATGGTAGTTTGAACGGATGCGGGTGATTGAAAATTAACAGATGTTAGCGGTAATATCTAATGCTTTTTTAATTGGAAACCCCAGAATGTTAAAGGATTTCTAACGATCATAGTTTATATTTGTCCCTTCACCAAGTGTAGCAAGTATCATGTTCAATTTGATTTTATTCGGACCTCCCGGTAGCGGAAAGGGCACTCAGTCAGATAAACTGATAGAACAATACGGTTTAAAGCATCTTTCCACGGGCAACCTGCTCCGTGAAGAGATCGCCCATCAAACCAAACTGGGCCTGGAAGCCAAGCACTATATGGATCAGGGGCAACTGGTACCTGATGAGGTAGTGATCGGGATGATCCGTTCTGCTCTGCAAGCCAATCCCAATGCCAAAGGTTTCCTTTTCGATGGTTTCCCCCGCACCGTTGCTCAGGCAGAAGCGCTGGACAAACTGCTGGCAGAACTGAACGAAGAGATCTCCATCGTTCTGGCACTGGAAGTTTCCGAAGATGAGCTGGTGCAACGCCTGCTCAATCGTGGCAAAACCTCCGGCAGAAGCGACGACACTGATACCGGCGTGATCCGCGCCCGGTTGGTAGAGTACGAGAACAAAACCTCCCCCGTTGCCGGTCACTACCAGAAGTTCGGTAAAGTAAAACGTGTGAAAGGAGAAGGAAGTATCGATGATATTTTCGGCTCTCTCACCAGAGAAATAGAAGGAAAATTATCCGCATAGTATTTGAATTCCCACGATCGCCCGCCTCCCGGTGGGCGATCCCTCGTTTCAGCAGATCTAGCTTGCCGACCTGAAAATCCTGATCTTATTCTTCAGCCTTGATCCAGGCATGAACCGGTAAGCTGCATTCAGCCTCACATTACCGGTATTGATCCTGTATTTTCCGGACTCACCTTTTGTAGTGAATGAATTGTTCACCCAGGTAAGGCTGATGCACATCCTTTCATTATTATATCCCAATCCTGCCCTTACCATGAGATCCGGGCTGATAGAGGTTTTTGTCTCATAATTCCCGTACCTGACATCTTTCTGGAAATTGAAAGGGAAGCTGCCGGTGATGCCGCCCATGGCATACCAGTTTTCCTTCCATACGAACGTATAAGCATAACCGACACCCGGGCCAATATCGAAATAGCGGAACCTGGTAACGCCCCGCTGGCTGTAAAAAGCTTCCAATGCCGAGGGAACCAGGGCACTGTCTCCCCTGGTGGCTCCATAATACACTTCGGCTCCCAACAACAAACTCCCTGCAGATTTTTTCTGCCATTCGGTTTGCAGCATGGCCGCCCGCATACTCAGCTTATCCCAATCCAGGATATAGTATGCAGCCACGCCCATATGCCTCACTTTGATATCCGGGCGGGTGTACCAGCTTTTATTGTTCATGGCCGTTCCTTCGGGATAGAGATAGAACCCTTTGTAGAACTGACCGAACAGATCGATGCTCATCTTACGCGTATACACATGCGATTGAAGATCGAGGTACCTTGTTTTGCCTTTGGCCTCATCCCCCTTGTTGAGGAAGTTGAAGCCATAGGCCAGGTTGAGGGTGAACCAGCCATAAGTGGCGCCCACACCGAAATTGAGGGTGGTATTGGGCCTGTACCTGAGATCATCTTCCCGGTGCCTGGAAAGGAGTATGAGATTGGTGTATTTCTGAGAGAAAAACACACGGCCCGTTACCTCATCCGTGAAGGACTCGTAATAATCAGAATCGAATTTTCCGGTACGCTGAGCAGTAGCATGGAAGAACCCTGCCAGCAGCATCACGATCATCCAGTTTTTTTTCATTGATAGCTTATGCTGCATTGTGATGCATCCGCTTTACGTGTTTACAATTGTATGCCTCTACAATTGCCTTGCAATTTGTATACCTCCGGCAAATATGATGGATCTGCATCAATAAACAGCATCATAATCTGCCCGGACCTCTACCTGGGTGAATTTCCCTTTGGCAACAGTTACCGGAGCGATATTGTTTTTTTCATCGAAGAGGTTTGCATAGAAGCGGTCATCCTTCTTTATGAAGAGGGAGTATTGGCCGGGCGGAAGCTTTACCTTGAATTCGCCCTTTTCGTCTGAATCTATCTGTTTGATCAGTTTGGTGCTGATGGCCGTGTAAAAAGGAGCATATGCTTCTGCACGGGTCACCTGGCTGATATTGGTCAGTTCGTAAATGTACAGCGTTGTTTTCAATGGCTTTTTGGGAGGCAACATTTGGTCGGGCGAAGGCATCTGGTTACCCTTCACCAGATAGATCATTCCCTTAATGCCCCCTTTTTTGCAAAAGATGCTGGTATAAGAACTTAAGACGGTAAGCATTAGGAATGCCAGCACTGTAAGTCCAAGTTTTTTTCGCATCATAGCCATGTATTATTAAATTTAGGGAGAGCATTCGCTCGGTACCAACCAAATTATCGTTTTTTCAGTACATATTAAAAACTTTACATGCCCCGGAACAAATTTACTCTATTAGCTTTAGTGTTGTTGACCAGTGCCCAGGCATTTTCTCAAACCAGGACGCAGACGGAAACGCTTCAAAAGGCAGGTGAACAACAGGCAGCGAAAGAACGCAGCGGCTACGAGAAATTAAAGAAGCTGGCAGCACAGAAACAGTGGCCTCTCACTATGAAAAGCAAGAATGGGGGCATTGCCATGCTTACCGGAACCGACCGCTATGGGAACCCCATTTATCTTGCCACTGAAAGCAATCAGATAGCTGCTGCTACCATCGGCACCAATAAACTCTGGGAAGGCGGGGCTCTGGGCCTCAATCTCAGTGGCAGCTCCAATGCCGTCAAAAACAAAATGGCGCTTTGGGATGGCGGCCAGGTACTGGCCACCCATGTGGAGCTTACCGGCCGGATCACCAATAAAGATAATACTGCGCTTAGCGATCATGCTACGCACGTGGCAGGTACCATGATGGCCACCGGTGTAAATCCGCTCGCCAAAGGCATGGCCTATAAAATGCAGGCCATGAACGCCTACGATTTCAATAACCACCTTTCAGAAATGCTGACGGCTTCCACCGGTCTGCTTGTATCCAACCACTCTTACGGAGAAAAAGCAGGATGGGTATTCAATGAAACCGATAACAGGTGGGAGTTCTGGGGGCCCAGTGGCTTCAGTGAAGACCCTCGCTTCGGCATGTATACAGATGACACGCAGGTCTGGGATAGCATCGCCTACAATGCCCCATATTACCTGATCGTTAAATCATCGGGCAATAATAGGGATGAGAATGGGCCTGCAGTGGGCGCCGAAGCCTGGCGCTTCAATGCCAGCAATGTGATGACCAAGATCAACGGCGGCCGTCCTAATGGCATCAGCAATAATGATGGCTACGATATCATTCCTTCCTATGGAGTTGCCAAGAATATCCTTACCATTGGAGCAGTCAATCCAATACCTCAGGGATATTCAGCGCCCACCGATGTGGTGATGAGCACATTCAGCAGTTGGGGCCCTACAGATGATGGCCGCATCAAACCGGACGTAGTGTCCGACGGTGTAAACCTCACTTCCTGTATCTCCTCTTCCAACAATGCCTATGCAACATTCAGCGGAACATCAATGGCCAGCCCCAATGTTTCCGGCTCACTGATATTGTTGCAGGAATATTACCAGCAATTGCACCCGGGAACCTTCATGCGTTCCGCAACCCTGAAAGGTCTGGTGATCCATACCGCTGATGAAGCCGGGTCGGCAGACGGTCCCGATTATCAGAACGGATGGGGCCTGGTGAATGTAGCCAAAGCCGCCACACTGATCACGGATGATAATAGTCCCGCCAAAAAACAACTGATACAGGAGAATGTCCTCAATAACGGAAATACCTATACGTTCAATGTGATCGCCTCCGGTGCAGGCCCATTGGTGGTCACTATCTGTTGGACTGATCCCAAGGGTGCCGTAACGCCGGATAATGTGCTGAATGATCCTACTCCCAAACTGGTGCACGACCTGGACCTTCGCATCACCGAAGGCACTAACACCTTCATGCCCTGGAAGCTTGATCCCACCAATAGGCCAAATGCTGCTACCAAAGGAGACAATATTCTGGACAACGTTGAAAAGATAGAGATCCCCAATCCCATTCCTGGTCATACTTATACTATCAAGGTAACACACAAGGGTACACTGGCCAGAGGATCACAAGCATACTCCCTCATTGTCAGTGGTGTTGGCGGAACCCCGATCTGCGCTACCTCCCTCCCCACCGATGCCAACGGAGCAAGGATCAATGGCATCAAGCTGGGCACCCTGAACTTCACGGCGGCAACAACTACCACTTGTACGAAATATGTAGACAACACCAGCTCGGTAGCATCCGTAGAAACCAGCACCACCTATCCCATGACATTAACCCTCGGCACCTGCGGCGGTGAAAATATCCCATGGGTAGGTTTCAAGATATATGCAGACCTCAATGGTAACGGCACCTTCGATCTGCCAGGCGAAATATTGTATACGGCTGTGGCATTCAATCCGGGCACTCCTACCAATACCACCAATTTCAATATCACCATACCTGCTGGTCTCACAGTTGGTCAAACCATTCTTACCAGGATAGTGTTGGTTCAAACTCCCAACTCAAGCACCATCAATCCTTGTGGCTCATATGGCAATGGAGAAACGCATGATTTCCTTCTGAAAGTGATCAGGCCCTCCAAAGATATGAGCGTATCCGAGATCCTTTCTCCTGCCAACCAGGATTGCGCCAGCGGCCCGCAAAATGTGAGCATCCGTATCCGTAATACAGGTTCTGCCGATCAGAGCAATGTCCCTTTCACTTTCAAGCTGATGAAAGGCGCTACTACCGTGCTGAACACTACCGGCACCTTCCCCGGAGTGGTAAAAGCAGCAGGTGATGCTGTTTACACTTTGCCCAACACATTCACGCCTGAAGCCGGCGCCACTTACCAGGTGGAATCAGAAACAACTTTCGCTAATGACCAGGACCCAACCAATAACAAGACCACCACTACGGTCAATATTGCGCAGGCCACTGAAGCGCCCACCGGTACTACCGCGGAGATCTGCGGCACTTCCGTCAATTTCAAAGCAACTCCCAGCAATGGTGATGTCTATTTCTGGTATGATGCACAGGGAGCTACAAAGCCCATTGCAGCAGGCACAAAAACCAGCAGCAATGTGATCACACCCGACAAGAAATATTATATCGATAAGAATAACAGCGCCATCCATGTAGGTGCTGCTACTAACGGAACCTTGAATACAACGGGGAGATACAGTCCCAATGTGTTTTATTTCATGTCGTTCAACAACACGGCGCCCGTGTTGATCGAGTCTGCCAAATTGTATATCGGTAAAACCAATACCTCGGGCAAGGCTACAGTGATGGTTGCCAGAAATGTTACCATCACCACCAACCAGACTACCGGCGAAAGCAAGATAT
>JAGIAP010000008.1:0-18235 GCA_017744805.1 Chitinophagaceae bacterium
GAGACAGATGCCGACCTCGGTGAATCGAAAATGGCCGGCTGCGATCTGCTGAAAGCCACCTTCCTGAACACCAGTCTCGAAAAAGCTGATCTGAGTGGTGCCACCAACTTCACCATCGACCCCGAAAGGAATAAGATCAAAAAAGCAGTTTTCCATCTTTATGAGCTGCCCGGGCTCCTGGCCAAATACGATATCAGGATCGTGCAGAAATGAGGGGATCCAGGGCCTGCTGGACTGCGCAAATTGTATTAAATTGCCATTTGACGGTCTCAACTGATCCTGATCATAAATCCCTATATACGTTTTCCAATGGCTATTGTTGAAATACCTTACTTCGGCCCTTTCAATACAGCAAGTGTTGAAGAATACTATGAAACGGAGATCCAGCACAATTATATGTCTGTGCAGATCGATATCAACTTCGAGAACAATACCATCGGGGAAGAGCGCTTGATAGCCCTGAAAAAATTCCTGGAAAAGATACCTGTCTGGGCTAGCCAAAACAAGCAATATATACAAGACAATCTTGCGGATGAGCATGATGACACCGTACGGGAGTATGCTGAATTCATCCTGGAAGAATTTGAAGAAGCTACTTTGCAGGAGTTGATAGATATGGATACGGATATGGAAGAGCGCGTGGGTCAGCTCACCAGTTTACTGCACCTGGTCCGCATCGGGCTTTATCCCGACGGGGATGGCCAGTTCGCCGTTTTCGATTATACCATCGGGCCTGATCTCCTGGATAACCTGATAGTGATCAATACCGATGAAAATGGAAAACTGGATTATATCACCATGGAAAGCTGATCATTCCATTATTCCATTTGTTTCTTATTCTTCAGTAACCAACTGATGCCCTGGTACCAGGATATCGCTTCCCTGGCCAATGAATCGTTCACGCTTTCTTGTATGGCATTGCCTGTTTTCATATCGGGGATATATTCATGAAGGTTTTTGACTGGCGACTGTACCAATAGCTTCCCATTCTTCAAATAGCCCAGCCCCTGATAGGTACTGATGAATGCCCTTCGCTTGTCTGCGGGCGTATTCAGTGCATCCAGCCCAAAGAATCTGGAACGGTAGTTGAACCTCAGGAGACCAAGTATAGTAGGCGCCACATCGATCTGCGCCGTAAGCTCATCAAATTGATGAGGGGCCACAATGCCCGGCGCATAGATCAGCATCGGGATATGATAGCCCGTAACCGGCAACTCCACACTACCCGCGCTGCCCGCACAATGATCTGCCACAATAACAAATACGGTGCTATCGAACCATTTCTTTGCATGCGCTTGTTTCAGGAAATTATCGATGGCATAATCCGTGTATTTGACCGCACCAGCCCTTTCCTGCCTGGATGGCGGAATATCTATCCTGCCTTCAGGATATGTGTAAGGCCGGTGATTACTAACGGTCATGATATGCGAAAAGAATGGCTTGCCCGTATTGTAATTGGAATCCAGCACATGCAAGGCCAGAGAAAAAAGGTCCTCATCGGCAACGCCCCAAATATTCGCATAATGCACTTCGTTAGGTGGGATGGCAGACCTGTCGATCACCTGGTAGCCATTACCTCCGAAGAAATCCTTCATATTGTCGAAATAACTATAGCCCCCGTAAAGATACTGCGTGATATATCCTTTGGATCGGAATACAGACCCCAGGGAGAATAAAGAATGATTATCCGGCCTTTTTACGATGCTCTGGCCAGGCGTGGGAGGAATGGAGAGCGTTAAAGCTTCCAGGCCCCTGACAGTTCTGGTACCGGAAGAGTACAGGTTGGTGAAGAACAGGCTTTGCTTTGCCAGTGAATCGAGGTAAGGTGTGATATTGCTTTCATTACCCAAGTATTTCATGAAATCGGCGCTAAGGCTTTCCACGCTGATGAGCACCACATTCAGTTTCCTTGCGGGCTCCTGGTAACTGATATCCCTTTCAATGCTGAAAGGGTCGTTTCCGGTAAACTGCACACCGGGCATTTCGAGCTGCTTCCTCAACAACTGAAAAGCGGTCCTGTCTGGAATGGTCTGATAGAATTTATAGAAGTCAAGCTCGTTCTGTTGGAACGCTACTGCAAATTCGAACATACCATTGCCTGCTAGTGAATTGGCATATTCGTTCTTACTGAAATGTCTCCATTTTTCCTGCACCACCGCGCTCAGGCACCAGGGCAACACCAGGATCAGCAACGCCAGCAAGCTTCTTCTGAAAAAGGAAAGTGGAAGGGTTACACTATTCCTGATACTGTGGCGAAGGAGGAAAACGATAAGAACAGATAATATCACCAGTACCGTCAGGATCATCCCCAATGGATATGACTCTGAAATATTGCCCAGCACTTCCGTAGTGTACACCAGGTAATCAACTGCAATGAAATTATACCGGGTAGAGAATTCCTGCCAGAAGAACCATTCGCTCACGGCATTGAGCAAAAGCAGGAAAACCACCAAGAGCGTTGCTGCATACAGTACGCTTTTCCGCCATCGTATCCTGTATTTGTAAGGAAGGAAAAATAAACTCAGGTAGATCAGGAACCGAAGGATCACATAGGCGATCAGCCCTTTGTAAAGCTCAGGGCTGAAATCTTTGGGCACCAGCCTGGTGAAAAACAGGATGAATAGCAATCCTGCAAAGAACAGGCAGACGAATGGCATTATTTTTTTCCTGTAAATGAAATCGTTCTGCAACCATATCTGTAGCACGAAAGGGGTAACGATGAAGAAAGCGATGGTAAGATCGTAGCTCAGCCCGATTCCGAAAGCGCCGAGTGCCTGCGTTAATGAGATACCTGAATTATGCGCTCCGGCCAGTAAAACGATCCTTGTCAGCAGGGAAAGTGAAAGAGAGAATACCACCATCATCCAGATAAGGGAATATCTGTTACGGAAAAGCCCTTGGGTCATGTACTGCAATTTTGTCCAACCCCAAACATCCGGATGAATTCTGTAGGAAATTGGAAGAATGGGCACCGTTCATCCAATTTCCTCATTCACAATGGGTGATGAAAAAGGATTTTTTTATTTTTAGAAACACCTACCAAACAACCTTACATGAATCCATCCAAATCAACGGCAAGACTGGCCGGTTTCCTGTATCTGATCGTGATCGTTACCGGTATCTTCAGCCTTGGCTATGTCCCTTCTCAACTCATCGACGGCAAAGACGCGTACGCTACCTGCTCCAATATCCTGGCCTCTCCCTGGCTTTTCCGTTGGGGGATAATTTCCAGCGCTATCTGTTATATTGCTTTTCTCTTGTTACCATTGGTCTTATACAAATTGTTACACCCGGTGAACGAGACCAGTGCCCGCCTGATGGTGGTGCTGGCTGTAGTGAGTGTGCCCATTTCATTGCTCAATCTTCAACACAAATATGAAGTGCTGGACCTGCTGAAAAATGCAGGCACCATTACTGACGGCAGCCCCGTCCCGGGTCTTGTAATGCAATCCCTTCGCAACTACAACAGTGGTTTACTTATTTCCCAAATATTCTGGGGGTTATGGCTATTACCTTTCGGCTGGCTGGTATGGCGCTCAGAGTTCCTGCCAAAGATCCTCGGTTTTTTCCTGATGCTTGGATGCATCGGCTATGTGATCGATTTTGTAGGAACCACAGGAGTTCCGGGATACAACGATACGGTGATCGGCAATTATATAACCAAGCCCGCAACTATCGGAGAAATAGGCATTTGTCTCTGGATGTTGATTGTGGGAATATGGAAAAAGAATGCGACAAATTATAACAGTATCGAATAACCGAACAACAACTCATTAACAAAACTTGCAAAAGCCATTAACCAGTGGTTAACCAGTTGCTCATGTTGAGGTAACATACGAATAGTTGTTTTACGCCCAAATTCATTTTCATGCGCAACTTTTATAGACTGTTGATGGCGCTTGCGGTATTCATCACAAAAGCCGCCATAGCCCAGGAAACGACTGCTACACTCAATGGCTCTGTTACCGATGCTAAAGGCCAACCAGTTGCCGGTGCATCTATCATGATCAAACATGAGCCCACCGGATTCAGTACAGGGACTGAATCCAATAACAAAGGGATCTTTGTTGTGCCCAACCTTAAGTCAGGAGGCCCTTACACTATTACCGTTTCCTTTACAGGATTCCGGCCGCAGGTAATGGATAAGATCATGCTCAACCTGGGTAATAACCCCGACCTGAATGTAGTGCTCACGCAGGACGACAAAACCCTTACAGAAGTGACCGTTACAGCAGGCAAGCGCATTGCTCCGGCAGGAACGATCGGAAAGAACCAACTCGCAACCTTGCCTACTTTGGGCAGGAGCATCACAGACTTTACAAGGTTGACGCCTCAATCCAACAACAACTCATTTGCAGGCACCAATTTCCGCTACAACAACCTCACCATCGATGGCGCCATCAACAACGACGCTATCGGCTTCAGCAATTCCTTCGGAGGCGTAAGTGGTGGTGGACAATCAGGAGCGGCAGGATCAGGAACAAGGACCAACCCTTACAGCCTGGATGCAATCCAGGAAGTACAGGTGCAACTGGCGCCTTATGATGTAAAGCTCGGCAACTTCACCGGGGGCAGCATCAATGCTGTTACCAAAAGTGGCACCAACGATTTCCATGGCGCTGTGTACGGTTATGGACGAAACCAGGCCCTCATGGGCAAAAGTGTTGATGGACAAAAAAAATCCATCGGCTCTGATTTCTACGATTATCAATATGGCGCCAGCATTGGCGGGCCCATCGTTCGTAACAAAGCATTCTTCTTTGTGAACTTTGAACAAACACGCCGCCAGGAACCTACATTCTACAATGCAGGCGACCCCAATGCCGCCATCAGTCTCAACGATGCCAAAGCCATTGCCGACAGGTTGAAAGACAGGTATGGTTACGATGTGGGCAGTTACGACAAATACAAGATCTTTACCAACAGCGATAAGCTCTTCTCCCGCTTCGACTGGAATATCAATAGCCGGAATTCACTGATGGTGCGCGCCATCTACACAAAAGGGTGGGGGAATAACCTGGAACGCACTTCCACCAATTTCCAGTTCTCATCCACCGATTTCACCCAGCACACACAGAACCTTAACCTGGCGGCAGAGCTGAAGACCAAGATCAGCAATTCCGTAAGCAATAACCTTACTGTCAGCTATATCAATGTTCATGAGTACCGCGATTTCCCAGGCGTATTGTCGCCTTTCATCGATATCGGAAGCGGCGCTGCCTGGGCAGGGACCTGGAGGGAAGCTTCCATCTACAATATGAAGCAACAGACATTCGAGATCAGCGACAATATTACCTGGACCAAAGGCATCAACAAGTTCACCTTCGGTACACATAACGAGTTCTATAATCTCACATATGGCTTCGTCAATAGTTGGAATGGCCGTTGGGAATACTCCAACCTCACCAATTTCCTCAACGACAAGCCATCCCGTATCCGCGGTGCTTTCACCACCGATCCCAAGCTGCCGAACGATCGGGACATGATCTATAACAATCCGCCCAATCCTTACAAGGTGAATATGCTGAGCGCATATGGGCAGGATGAGCTCACCCTCAGCAGGAAGCTAAAAGTTACGCCAGGCGTACGTTTCGACTATCCGTTCCTGGATCATCAACCCACTACCGATCCCGCACTCAATACAGTGAAGGATTATATCTCTCCCAATCCAACTTATTCGCATACTCCTTTCAGTGAGTTAGACAACAAATGGATGGGGCAGGTGACTGTTAGCCCCCGCATCGGATTCAATTTCGATGTGAATGGGAACCAGAAACTGGTGATCCGTGGTGGTACCGGTATCTTCACCGGACGTATGTGCTGTGGCTGGATGGGATATGCATACATCCTCAACGGAACTGTGTACGGCAATATCGATTACAAACCGGGAGGTGCGGTGGTTCCTTTAGCCATCAACCCGCTGACGCTGAAAGATACTGTGAGTAAATATGGTGGAGCTGGCGCCAGCGCTACCCGTGAGGTGGATGTGATCGACAATAATTTCAAACTGCCATCCATCTGGCGTTCCAATATTGCCGCCGACTTCAAATTCGGTAATGGTTATAAGCTCACCGTTGACCTGATGTATACGAAAACGCTGAAAGATGTTCAGTTCCAGCAGATCAATATCAAGGACAGTGTACAGTATTACGGAACCGGCCCAACACAATCTCCCGTTTATGTAGGTGGAAAACTGTACGGCAATTATTCCAATGTATACTTCCTCACCAATACGAATAAGGGATACCGTTATAACCTGACGGCGCAACTCAGCAAGGTCACCAATAATATCATGGTAGGCGGCCATCGGATGAATATGACCTGGTCTGCGGCCTATACCTATGGGGTGAGCAAGGACCTCAGCAACGGTATCAGGAACTCCTTCCAGAGCAACTATGAGCTGAACCCGGCCATCGTTCCCGGAAATCCGCAACTGGCTTATTCCAATTTCGATCTCCGCCATCGCATCGTGAGCACCCTGGGCTTTGCCATGAACTGGAATGAAGTACATACTACCTCGCTGAATTTCTTCTACTCAGGTCAATCCGGTAGCCCGTACAGCGTGGTATATGCATCCGCCAACAATCCATTCGGCAATGCAGCCAATGCCAACCTGCCATATATTCCCAGGGACATCAATGATATCAACCTGGCCGATGTAAAGGATAAGAATGGCAACGTTACCTACAGTGCAGCCCAGCAACGCGTTGACCTCAACAACCTGATAGAAGGGGATAAATACCTCAAAACGAGAAGGGGACAATATGCAGAAAGGAATGGCCTGCGCACCCCCTGGAACCATGAGCTGGACCTGAAACTGATGCATGAGTTCAAACTCAGCAAAACGAATAACCAACACAGCATCCAGGTCAGCTTCGATGTGTTCAATGTGCTCAACCTGCTCAATAACGACTGGGGCCATATCACATTCGTGACTAACGTGAACAACTATACGGTGAATATGCTCAATTTCGTGACAGACGCCAATAATGTAGCTCCAGGTAAACCACTGGGAGGCTATATTCCTACGTTCACTTTCAACAAGCCTACTACTTCGAACGGAAAATACTATACAGTTGATCCCATCAATAGCCGCTGGCAGGGACAACTGGGAATTCGCTATTCTTTTTAGCAGTCTATTTAATGTAAAAGGGACCTGTTCTCAGGTCCCTTTTTCTATTGTCAAAACTGCAGTGTCAGAATCCACAACTTTTGATCAGGCCATTGGAGAGTGTAACGCGCTTGCTGTCTCCCGCATCCTTCAACTCTACAAATTTTTCAAGCCTGGTTGACCTGGCCACCGAATAATCCTGGTCGTAATAATAATTGGTAGTGGTACGTACAGGACCGTTCTGCGAAACATCAGACCCCGTGTAGATCCTGGCCGTTTTGGCCTGGTTGAACTCGTGCATCACCTGGATAAAGTATTTACCGGGTTTCAATCCCTGGAACTGGAACATACCTTCGTTATCCGTGGTCACTTCCATCCTGTACCGGCTGGCCTCTTTGGACATGAAAACTCCTGTTTTCTTTCCTTCTTTTTTCTCGCGAAGCTCATACCAGGCTTCCAGGTAAGGAGTAACGGGATAGATCACCACTTTGATGCCCCTGGCATAGTAAATGCCACCGTCCACTTTTGTACAAGCCCTGCCACGGATAGTACAGTTGCCGCGTTCCAGCATGCTGGCAGCAAGTTTAGCATCGAACTGCGCTTCGGGATACATATTCCTGTACACATTTTTACCAACAGCTTGCTGTTCGCCACCCATCTCTACATATTTCTTCCTTTCTGCATCGGCTGCTTTCTTGTTGCCCGTGGCATCATATGCATATGCTTTTTGCAGATAGGCATCCAGGTTCTTTGGATCGATATCGATCGCCTTCTGAAAATAAGTGACTGCATCTGTGAACTGCTGGTTGCCCATCATGGCCAAAGCAGCGTTGAAATAAGCGCCGGACCATTTGGGGCTGAGCTCTATCAATTTCTTGTAATCCTCCAAAGCATCTTTGTACATTTCTGCATTATAGAAAACATTGCCACGATTCAGGTATACTTCACTTTCTTTGGGATTGAGGTTTTGAGCCGTGAGAAAATCCATCAGGCATTTTTCCCAATCCTGTTGCGCTGCATAGGCTTTTGCCCTGTACACATAGGAAATGGCTTCCTGCGGTTTCTTCTGAATGGATTTCGTGTATTCTTCAATGGCGGTGGGCAGGTAGTTCTGCTGATAGTACACATGTCCCTTACGGTTATAGATCTGCCAGTAAGATGGCTCCAGTTTTTCTACTTGTTCATAATCGTAAAGTGCGCCATTGTAATCTCGGATCATCACGGAAGAGATGCCCCTGTTGAGATAGGCGTCTGTATATCCAGGATCCACTTTTATGACACTGGTGAAATCGGCGATGGCATTCTCGTACCGCGACTGGTCCATATAAATGAGGCCACGATAGTAAAAGCCGGCAGTGTAATTGGGGGCCATATTGGTGCACTGCGTGTAATCGAAAATGGCGAATTCGGCTTGTTTGTTATCGTAATAGATCCCGGCCCTTTTCCCATAAGCGCGAACGAAATTCGGTTTTTGTTGGATAGCCATGGTGAAATCGGCAATAGCCTCCTGGTTCCTGTTCATGCGCTGGTTCACCACGCCTCGGGCAAAATAATCGTAGGCAGATTTGGGCGTGCGGAGGGCAACAAAGGCCTTGTCGGAAGTTTTCTTAGCAACGGCAGCCTGGTCCAGACCATAATAAAGATCAGTAAGCATGGAAAGATAAAGGCCATTGTCAGGGCTCAGCTTGACAGCTTTTTCCAGATCCGGTTGCCCGGCTTTCCAGCCATTGAGCATCATCAGGCAATTGCCACGTACCGCATAGGCGAGGGCGTTATTCTTGTCGGAAGCCAGGGCTTCATCAGCACTTGATTTGGCTGCTTTCGCATTTCCTTCCATTAATTGATCGAGGGCAGTCTCGGCTTTTGAGCCGCTTTGAGCAAAAGACCGTGAAACAGCCCCGCCGGTAAGCACCAGCATTACAAAAATTGACAGACGACGTATCATGTGTTTCAGGAATTTTTTCTAACGGTAAAACTAGGAATTTAAGCATTCCACGGTTAGAAACGGGCAACGGATTTGTTCACAATTACGTTAATTTTCAGCCAGTTACCTTGTTTCAGGTAGAGGTTTCTACTGGTTTACCGGGAAACGAAATTAAGGAAGTCCATTTGCTTATTTCAATGATAATGCAGTTTATACCCAAACACCTGCAGTTCACCACTTCAAATCCAGATTTCATACATGATTTTTCGCGGACTGGACTTCTTGAAACCTGATCAAAAGAAAGGCATTCTTTTGTCTCATATCAACCTGCGCCGATACTAACGCTTATAGACAAGCGAAAATATTTTTTTTGCAGTTTTAACCAAAACAGCAAATAATTGCTGCTCTTTGCGGGGACTTCATAAAAAGCCCCCAACCACTTGTTGCGGCCGGGGGGCTCCTATTGTCTATTTTTATTGTTCTTAATTCTTTCTGGCAACGATCTCGTCATAGGCACCATTCCAGAGATTGATGCGGAACTGGAGCGCCGCCTGCACAACGGCTTCCGCCTGCTGCCAGTACTCTTCATTATCACCGCAAAGTTTGGCAACCATTTGCAAGGCCAGTTCTCCGTGAAGGCCTCCGTCCATTTCTATATGACGCTTGAGATAATACTGGAAAAGTGAAATATTCTCAGGGCTTGCTTCACTGATATCGTTCACAATGGAGTGGAACATCTCGGGGATCAGATCCTCCCTTCCGAAACAGAAAACAGCCGCTTGCAAATGCGCCTGATCCGTTGCGATCACATGGAAGGTGAAAGTCACGAAGTCACGAACGGATGCCGGTACCTGCGCCGCCTCGAAAGCTGGCAACAGGTTGCTGCTTTCCTGCAATACATTGATGAAATTCCGGATCGGTTCTGTGGGAGCCCCACATTGTTCCATCGCTTTTATATACAGCTCAAAATGACTCATCCTCTTACCGTTCGGATCCACATCAGACTCTTCGCCGGTAACGATCTCATTGATCAGGTAACGTGTTTCGGCATCGCCCTTGGGGAACCAGGGAATAGTGGTGCAGGTCAGATTGTATTGCAATGATTTGAGAAGGCTCATAAAATCCCATACCGCATACACATGGTGTTGCATGAAGATCCTTACATCCCCGATATTCTCTATCACGGAATAAAGTTTGTGGTTGATGATGGCCTCCTTCAGTGGTTCCACGCTTGACCTGAGCTTCTCAATATTGCTTTTCATTATCAAAATTTGCGGCAAATGTACATCAAGAGAGGATTACAACCCAGTTATTATTCTGTTGTTCAGGACCGGCGATACATTTATTTTTATAAGCCGGCAGGCTACTGACATAGGGTTGTCAGCCGCAGGCAATAGTTTTGATCATCGAAAACAATAATCTGATCTAACCTGATGAGTAAAGAACTGACAATAATCGATCCCGGAAGCCGCGCCAAATGGCGTTCCTGGCTGGAAAAGAACCACCAGCAACCTGCACAGGTAATTTGGGTGGTGATCGCAAAAAAGAACCCTGAAAAGGCCGGCCTGCCATACGATGAGGCCGTGGAAGAAGCGCTCTGCTTCGGCTGGATCGATAGCACCACCAGGGCCTACGATGAAAAACATTTCATCCAATCCTTCACCATCCGCAAACCTAAAAGCCCCTGGTCTGCCAGTAATAAAACGAGGGTGAAACGCCTGATCAAAGACGGACTGATGATGCCGGCAGGGCACGCAAGCATCGAGGCGGCAAAAGCCAACGGCTACTGGACCATCTTCGACGATGTGGAAAAATTGATCATCCCCAACGATCTCAAAACCGCATTCGGGAAAAATAAAAAAGCGGAAAAATTCTACCAGGGCCTTGGCAGTTCGGATCAGAAATTATTCCTGCGCTGGATAGTATTGGCCCAGAAAGAAGAAACGAGGGCGAAGCGCATCGCAGAGATCATTGCTTGTGGCAATGAAGGGAAGAAGCCGAAGCAGTTGATACAGTAAAGGATCATTTGATGTATTTCCTGAATATGGTGGAATACCTGTCGAGAAAACCGACGGTAGTGATATCCTTGTAAGGTATTTCAGCCGGTTCATGGGAGATCTTTCCACTGGCATCATATCCTTGTATCCTCACAAAATCCTTATTGGCTTTCATAATGGCCCCCATATCGAAATATGGGGCTTCAAATTGTTCGCATTCAACTATTACATGGTAATCGTTCTTTTTGAGGCTACTGAACAACTGTTGCCAGCTTCTGAGGTCTACCGGTAGCAGGGGAGGGAAATTGGTTGAGATACCTTCAGCTTTGTAGATCTTTTTGGCAGTTTTTTCAAATTTACCCAACCGGATCTCATCTACCTGGTCTTTGCAAATGACCTTATAGCCATTGAGGGAAAAATCATTCGCCTCACAGATAAGCAGGAAATTATCTTTCTCTTCTACCAGGTATCCTAAAATATCGAATTCTTCTTTCTGGAAGGACCTCGTGAATTTCAGGAAATCTTTTTTGGTGATATGTTCCTGGAGTACAGACGAGGGTAATATTTTTGCCATGAGTTTGCTGAATGATATCTTCAAATGTAATCATTAATCCATCAGCAGAGAAGGCGGTTACTTATTTCCGTTGAGCCAGGCAACGCGCTGCACTGCCTGATGTTGCGCGGCGATGATCTCACCATACAGCTCAGGCCGCCTTGCATTCCTGTACCTATGCCCACCGGCCATGGTCAGCTTTTCCGCGGTGATGGTGGCCGTTACCACCTCGTCCGCCAATGATCTGCATTCTGCAATGATGTCCCCAAAGGGGTCGAGGATCATGGAGCATCCGTTCTTAAGTTGATCATCATCCATCCCTATCGGGTTGGCAAATACAGCGTATATGGCATTGTCATAAGCCCTGGCGGGGAGCCATTTCATCAGCCAGCTACGTCCTTTCGGCCCATCAAATTCCCGGCGAAGGATATCCGCATTCGCAATGGGGTCTTGCCACCATTTTGCATCCACAAAACCCGCACCGGGCCGGGGTGATGGCGTGCACATGGTAACATGCGGCATAAAAATGATATCGGCGCCAAGAAGGGTAGTGGCCCTGACATTTTCGATGATATTGTTATCATAACAGATCAGGATCCCGCATTTCCATCCAAAAAGCTCGAAGATCACATATTCGTCACCGGGAGTGAGGTGTGGGTTGATAAAAGGATGCAATTTCCTGTATTTTGCTATCAACCCTGAACCATTCACACAGACATAGGCTTTGTACAGTTTTCCGTCATTCGTTTTTTCGAATAATCCGGCAAGTATGACGATATCCAGTTCACCGGCAATGCCAATCAGTGCCTGTACACTTTCGCCATCAGGGATCGGCTCAGCGATCTCCCTCAACTCCTCCTTGCTCAAATGCCTGGCAAAAGTATACCCGGTGATGGAGCATTCGTGAAAAGCAACCACCTGTGCGCCCTCATCCTTTGCCTTTTGGGCCAGCTCCCTGATCCTTTGCAAATTGAATAGCTTATCATTGCTTTTGTTCCCGAACTGTGCAGTGGCGATCCTGATGGGCTCCATATACATTGATTGTGCCGGCAAGTTAGCACCTGGCAAACATGGCAAATTGTAAAAAACCGACAAGCCTAAAAACGAAGGAAATTCAGCGCCAGTGGATCCACCGTATGCTGGTATTGCCAGGGCGTGATACCGGTATATTTCCGGAAATCCCTGATGAAATGGGCCTGATCGAAAAAATCGGCCTCATAAGCGATGGAAGTAAGGCTTTCCTGGTCCTGAAAGCGCTTGAGCTTTTTAGCACTGGCATTCATCCGGACGATGCCTGAATATTGTTTCGGGGACAGGCCGATGGTCAATTTGAATTTTCTTTCCAGCATCCTTTCACTGACACGCAACTGCTGCAGGAGAGAATGAACCGAAAGAGCGCCTTCACTGGCATTGATCTGTTGTATTGCCTGCTGCAACAATGGATCCGTTTGTTTTCCATTTCCGGAAAAATGGAAGATCCAACGATCGAGCAGATCGATACGATCTTGTACAGTGGCGGCTTTTGATAGACCGATACAAATATTATCTACCACGGGCCCCAGCACTTCTTTGGCCGGAAAGAAATGATCCTTCCATTCGGTAGCTGGCATTTGCCAGAGCTGATGGGCTGCATAGGGATGAAGCACAACCACTATCCAATCGATAGTTCCGCTCAATGAAAAATCCTGGTAACTGCTCAATTGCCCGTATAGCCAGCAGGGTTCCGTTTGCATGGGCTTTCCGGTCAAGCGGATACCTGTTCCGGCCAGATTGAAAACGATACCCGTGTTCCCATCTGCAAACAAACGGTGGACGGCCTCTCCGGGCATGGCACCCCGCAGCACCAGGTAGTGCCGGACAATATGGGCGATATGAGGAGAAGGGGGAAATTGCATTTTTCTACCTGGAATGCAAAGATAACCCGTGGAACACAGATATACATTTTTCTCTTTCCGTTGTGCCGTAAATGAACCATTGAAGGCCTTATGGATGAGAGGTTGGGGTTGGGGTTGAGATCAGACCATCCGCCGTACGAAGATCCACCCAGGGAGTTCCCAACAAGCCTTTCCGATAATCCAGCAAGATCTCGTCACCGGTTCCAACCTGCGAGTAGAATTTCCTTGAAACTTTCAAGCCCTCTGGCAGTTCCGTATTCAATCGCACTTCAATATAGTAGGACTTCGATCTGCCCCTGCTCACTCTTTTCTTTACGATGGTCGTTTTTTTTGTTTCCTGTATGGAATGATCGAATCCGCAATTGATCAGAACCGCTGCACCATATCCATAACCGAAAAAGAACAGGATCATCATGGCAAGCGCAAATCCATCCCTTGTTTTTTTCACTTTCATCATATTCCTGCCAGAAAGCACCAGCAGTACCAGAACTCCCGTGAACAAAAGGGAAGGGATCCAGATCTTCTTATACCCGAGGATATTGTATTCAGACAAAGCCAGCAAAGCCAATCCAAATGCTGGTCCCAGGTAGGCCCAATTCAGCTTTGCGTATTGTGTTTTCTCATCCACTTCCAGTTTTGCCAGGCCATTGTAATTTCTCATCAACATGGCGGACACCAATGGGAATGCGATAGCAACGGGGATCGAAAGCTCAAATGGATGTGGCCAGAAAAATGCCCAGCCACCTGCCAGCACACCTCCAACATTCAATGCTCCCGCAATTATCTTTACCTTTCTCAGGTTGTTGGACCGGTCTTTTTCCGTAACACCAAAATCCTCATTGGCCAATATCTCATCCTGTTCTGCGATGGCAGCCCGACTATCGAAATCCTGTCCGAACTGTTCGTACAACCAGGCTGATATCTCTGCATTCTTTTCATAGAACTTGCTGACCCTGATCCTTTTCTGTGTCTTGTTAAATGGAATAATGTAAAAATAATATTCGTCTTCCTTATAGCCATTGATCTCCCGAATGGATAGTTCCCTCCGGGCAAATGGATATTCGATGAACACAGAATATGAGGTGATCACAAACCGGCTTTTTACTGCATCATACATGGCATAGATCATCAGTACGATCAGTACGCCACCGGCGGCCGGAACGATCCAATAGAAAGCTGGTTTTCCGATCAGCTCTTTCATTTTTCCTTCCAGGCCAAAAATTGTATAAATAACCGCAATGATAATTACCGGTGCAACCACCCAGGTGGTGTTCACCCAGGTTTTGGAAAGCTTGAATTCTTTCATCAGGTTTTGTTTGCGGGCTGAATGAGCAATTGAATAGCTAATATAATACCTGACCACTGAAAAGAGAAACAACTATATTTGTCGCAATACATTCTCTCATGAAATATCGGATGCCCCTTATTCTTACCGGCCTTTTCTTTTTTTCCTTTTTTGTATCACGAAGCCAGGATATAACTTTTTACGATTATAAATTCAGGAAAACCGATGTCGCAGGTGCCAGGTTCTTCTCCACGGTAAAAAGAACGGACAGTGGTTATCTCCGGAATGATTATTATATGAAAGGGCAAACCGCCCAGATGTCTGGGTACTATGCTGACAGCGGCTTGAAGATCCGGTCCGGGAAATTCACTTACTGGTATCCGAATAACAAGATAAAGTCATTTGGAGAATACAGGAATAATGAAAAAAGCGGTACCTGGCTGAGCTTTTACCCGGATGAAGGGTTGATGGATTCCACTGTGTACAATGATAAAGGTGATCCCATCGGCACAAGTCTTCGTTATCATCGTAATGGCTTTCCATCAGATTCATCCATCATTCTGGACGATGGTTCCGGCGTAAGGGTAGGGTGGTTCGATAATGGGAATCCATCCTATGCAGGCCGACTGGCAGTAGGAGGGGAAAAGAATGGAAGATGGAACTATTTTCATAAAACTGGTAAACTCAGTGCAATTGCGATCTATGAGAATGGCCGGATCATCAAAAAAGAACATTATGATGAATCGGGAAAATTGTTAAGAGATACAGTTGCAGACAGTGAAGCGGAATTTCCGGGTGGGGATGTCGGTTGGTCGAAGTTTCTCGGTAAGGTTATTTATTGGCCCAATGACTTTAAGATAGTGAATGCAGATGAGGTGATTGTGGTAGTGGAATTCAGGGTGGATGAAGAAGGGATGGTGCAGGATGTGGAAATGGTGGTGCCGTTTGCCGATGCTTTCGATAAGATCGCCATTCAGGCAATGAAGAGATCACCTGCCTGGAAGCCAGCGATCCAAGAGAACCGGAAAGTGAATGGATACTTCCGCCAGCCCATTGTTTTCCGTCAGGAAACTGAAGAATAATCGAATCTTTCGGACCAGGTCAAACCTTCCGGCAGTTCCTGGTTACTGAATTCAATATGCAATACCCGCCTGGACCTTGCACTGGTGCTTTTACCTGAAGCATGAAAGAGGAGTGGGTGCATCAGCATGATTCCAGCTTCACCCACGGGGCAGGGGACTTCTTCGTGAAAATTATCAACCTCTTCTATTCTGCGGATTCCTGGCAGATGAGATGCGGGAATCACTCTCAACACGCCGTTTGAAGCGTCCGTATCATCCAGGTGTATCCTGATGGTGAAGTTTTTCTCAAGTACGGCAACCGGTGGTTGAACTGCAAACTGGTCCTGTTTTTTTGTAAAGGGCCCGTAACCCGGCAAATCAGTTTTCTCTTTAACGGAGATGGTCAGGTCCTGATGATAGGCTACAAACCAATTGGACTGCCCTGGCTTATCAAAATAAATGGATTTCGACACGAAATAATTTTCTCCAAAATCCGCTACTATCAAACGTTTCAGTTTTTCATTGAACACGATGCAGGCAAGCTCTGGTATCTCTTTCAATACCTGCCGGATAGCAAAGAGATCGTTCGATCTGCGGAAACCGGGTTTATCCGTTACAGCATTTTCGATCAGCCGGATCATCGTATTCCTTTCTGTTTTGCTGTAAAAATCATTGATCACAGCAAAACCATTTTTATGGAACTCCATCATTGAATAAAGATAGCACTAACATTCGTTATTGATTAATTGGGTTAAAACACGGTGCGCAACACCATGTTGATTGGATAGTTTTGAGATTGTCCAGCAAATCATACAGAGGTGATTTCTATCCCCTGTAAGCGTACGTAGTTTTAGAATCAGTAGTGTCCGTAAAAAGCAGGAGCCCGGTACAAGAACATGCATAGCCCTGATCAAATCAGTCAAAAGCATGGTGCCTGTGGATCCTGCTTGTTTTTTATGTTCGAAGCGGAACAATTCATACTTTGTATGAGCGAAATACTGATACATGATCAACAAATATGTCCATATTGCCTCTTGAGGTCATTTCCCGGTGCGGGTTTACAGAGTATTAGACAATCTGAAACGAAAATGGTAAATTAGGGGAAGTTAAATCTTATCGGACCATGATCAATTTTCTAACTGCCAAGCTCTACGAAGAATTCCATCTTGCAAATGAAGGGAATGCTGCCAGAAGGGTTTCCGGCTATCTTACCGCATTTTACATCTTACTGGCTTTTTGCATTCTTGCCCCGGTAATAAAATGGATGAACAGGAATTACCTGGATATCGACATCAATGGCTGGATCATTTTTGCGGCATTCCTGGTATTGGCCATTTTTGTCTATAATTATATTTATCGAAAATTCTTTGAAACAAACAGGATCGAAGAAGTGGTGAAAAAATATGAACAGATCCTGATCCCAAGGCTATTCATCTATGCAGGTATTATCTTTTCCATTCCAATCCTTATCGCGATCTACAGCACTATGGATCGCTGGCTGAATGGCGCCAAAACATTTTATCTCCTCTTTGGGAATATTTAAACGGCTATCATTACATACATAAAGCCCGCTCCGTGGTTTATCCTGAAAATTATCTTTTCATCGGACCATCACAGAGCGGGTTTATTGTTTTCTATTGACGGGAGAAATCCACAGTTGGTTTCAGCACGCCAGACAACGGCGCATACACAGGTCCTCCGGGCAATCCGGAGGGGATCCCATCTGTGAGCAATACCGGAGCGCCCACCGGATCGTAATTGGCCGTGATAAAACGATTGATGCAAAGAGAATCATGATGCAGGCCCATTTCAGGAGCGCTCACACCCGGGCCGGGCGTAATGGCGCCGGGGTAGGAATATACGGCAATGGTAGCGCCACTGGCGGTACTGATCTCATGTAATCTGGCTCCTGTTCCACTCACCGCCGCTACATACAATTTTCCGGATTGAGTAACGGTCAAGCCACGAAGGAAGAGGCTGGGAGAGAGGAAATTCGGCAAACAGTTGACGGTTGGGCTAGCTGGCAATCCCAATTTCACGACACGATTATTGGGGTTTGCGGTTCCCCGGTTAATGGCATAATAGGCGCCCGTTACAGGATCCCTTTCAATATCGCTCAGATTCAGAACGATACCACAGCTATTGACTGCCGGGGACGTACCCACGCAGTTGGGATCGGTGAACTTGAGGATATTGTTCACCGGAGAGCTGGGCGCAACGCCTGTAGTACCGTAAAACACGCCCGTAGCCGGTTCCAAAGAGATACCCGTTGCAAAACGGATGGGCGTACCCGAGCAGGTAGTCAGTTGATTGGTGCCTGCAGAACCGATCACTGGAGTAACGGTTACCGGCCCTGCAGAAGGCGAACCCGTGATCTTGAACAGGTAGCTGAACCCTGAACCAGGATCC
>JAGIAP010000008.1:18245-37596 GCA_017744805.1 Chitinophagaceae bacterium
TCCACTACCAGGTTGAAATAGCTGGGTACGCAGGCCACAGCTTGTACTGAATTGGAAGCAATTGAAAGCGGTTGTTCATGTTCGTTGTTTGACATTTTGTTGCAGGTAGCCAATAACAAACCTGTTGCCAGAAAGGCAAGGCTGATCCTTTTCATATCGACAAGGTTTTAGTTGTAGCCGTCGTTAACGCATGACAGCTTCGCGCCCTACTCTGTCAGCGGATTTTCGGGGATCTCCATCGGGCGAAATATAGCCCAATCCACACTGCCGGATAAGCGTAGTGGCCGTAATTTTTGATGTGTGGATATTTCGGGCATTGGCCCGGATGACAAAGGGTGCTGGCTTATACGGCTTACCGGGAATTACTCTTTTACTTTGCGGGAAGGGAACGCTTCAATAGTTTGCTGACATGGCTCTCATCAGTGAGACCAAATTCATTCGCAATTTGGTCAAGGCTGTAGTCGCCTTTATCCAATCGCATCCTGATGAGGGTACTGCGATATTGCTGCACGTAATCCCGCAGCGTAATACCTGCATGCTTCCTGAAGTACCGGCCGATATAATCTTCCGTAGTATTGAATTGCCGCGCCAGTTTGGATATGGGCGGAATAGTGGTTCAATAGAAGTTGATCGATGTCCTATTTAGGAGAATAATGTAATTTGCATCTGCGAATGACAATCTATACCGCGCTCCAAATAGGAGAATACCACCTTGACCACTGCGAAGACCAGTTTTTTGTTGGTGAGACCGGAAATCAGAAACTACTATGTGCTGTAATGGATGGCTGCACCATGGCCACGGAAAGCTATTTCGCGTCAACCCTGATCGCAAAACTTTTACGCAAAATTGCCAAACAAAGAAGTTTTCAGGAATTGTATCAGCAAGCAAACTATGTTGTTCCTGAAACTGAACTGAGGTCTGTGCTGAATGAACTGTTCAACGAATTGAATAAGGCAAGGAATAGCCTGATGCTGGATACGAAAGAATTACTTTCAACCATTATTATCTTTTTACTGGATATCGAAAAGCGAACAGGCGCCTGGATAGCCATAGGTGATGGGATGATCTGCTTCGATCAACAGGTCAATAACTTTGATCAGGATAATAAACCTGACTATCTGGGGTATCACTTGAGCAAAGATTTTGAACAATGGTACAACGGGCATTTGCAGAAGGGATGCTTCGGTCCTGTAAGTAGTATCAGCATTGCATCAGACGGGATATTTTCATTTATACCTACAGATAATAAACAGTATCCCTCTGTAAACGTTCTTAACTACCTGTTATTTGATCCTGAAC
This sequence comes from Chitinophagaceae bacterium, assembly GCA_017744805.1. GTDB lineage: Bacteria > Bacteroidota > Bacteroidia > Chitinophagales > Chitinophagaceae > Pseudobacter. The sequence continues at coordinate 19,546 of JAGIAP010000008.1, forward strand.
ATTCTGACAGAAAGGATATGCTCTCGCTGAAACTGAAGCGGATAGAATATATTCATGGGCTTAAGCCCGGAGATGACCTGTCGCTGGTCAAGGTAATATTATAATTCAACAGAATTCATACTGAATCCTGGTTCAAAACAAAACAACCCGTCGTTTGCGGCGGGTTGTTTTCCATTAATAAAAGAATTGTTCCGACACTATTTGACCGTTCTCAACCTTATACAGCATGATCTCATGGGCTTTGATCCTTCCCATGCCTTCCACCGTGATCTCTACAAACCTGTCTACTGCAAAATGATTGCCTGATACCAGTGGCACAGAGGTGCTTGCCCCATGAAATTCAGTGATCCGGGCTACCCAGGCTTCTCCTTTTTTCCGGACGGCCAGCTTACCTTCCACCAGTTTGGGATGTTGAGAATGTTCAGGCTCGATACTTTTTACATGATCTGCAAAAAGCTCATCCTGGATCTCGAACCATTTTTCTTCCTGGGCCAGCTCGTTGAATCGATCAGCCACTTCGCGGGTTGTCATTATTTTTTCTATGGTCTGTTGCATATGAAAAATTTGAGGTGATAAATGCATAACAAAATTGACCTTTTGCATCGAGAGTGCAGAGGTGTGAAATAGCATATCTGAGGGGGTAATTTGGAAATTCATTAATTTAGGCGATCAATAACTGATCATATGTTAGACCTTACCGGCAGACCAACTTTGGATGAATTAAGAAGCAAACCATCCCCCAACAATCATTCCCTGCAGGCTTTGATTCAGCACGTGGATAGGATACAGATCAAAGATGGAGGAGTATATGATGAAGAATCGATCTCAGATATCATATTGTTGAACATCGATCAGCCTAAAGATATCATCAGAATCGGGGCGTTCCTGGAAATAGATGAATCTAAAACCGGATTTTATTGTTGCTGTACAGGCAGTTATGGAATAGAGTTGTTCAGAAATGGAAAGCTACTAACTACCATTGGCTTGCATCATGGAACTTCCATACGGTATGCAGCATGGAACAGCGATGCAATTTTGGTCAAAAATGAAGAACTGCTAGAATGTTTGGCAGAAATGAGCTGTAATAAGCCACTCTGTGACTGGGAGAAAGTTTTGGCTGCAACTTTCCCGGAAAGGATAAAAGAAAAAAACTGGCTGTATAATTCTCCCCGATGTTTTTCGAAATATACACAAGGCTTCTTTGAAGGGAATGAAGAACAAATAGTCACTTTGATGGCAGAATTTGAAAAAGAGATACCATCGCCTGAGCGAAGAGTAATCGCTTTATTGCAATCATTCGGGAATACAGATAATTTCTGGAATGACTATCCAGACTATGAAAAGATCCCTCAATTGATACTGAACAATTATACACTCGAAGAACTTGCAGGCATTTATTCTCGCTCCGACAAAAACTACAAAACCAGGAGAGGCCTGGGGCGATATATTGGGCTTTACAACTTCACGGAAAAAGGGAAAAAACAACTTAATGCCATCTCTGCAGAGATACTCGATGAACTCATAAAATGCTTCAAATCGTTAAACAATGAAAGTGGTATTGAAATACTTCATAAGCTGAAAGCACAAAAAAACGCCTGAAATCCCATTTGAGTTTCCCTTAACCAACACTCCCTCACTTCTTTTTTGATGGTAAAGCCATCAAAAAATGTCGGAATTATACTATCTCAGGGATCACCATTGCCCTTTCTTTGTGGCGAACTACAAGCAGTCAGAATTCTATGAGCAAGATTTTTTTCGATGTGGGCATATCGATGGACGGATATATGGCAGGAGAGAACCGTGGGCCTCAAAATCCATTAGGGGATAATGGAACCCATATCCATCACTGGATGTATAACCAGAAAGCGTTCCTGAAAAGTTTCGGTATCAACAGGGGAGAGGACGGAGAAGAGAATAAACTCCTTGATCATACTTCATCCAGGGCTGGCGCATATATCATGGGTAAACGAATGTTCGAGGAAGGAGAGGCTAACTGGCCGGAAGATCTTTACAAAACGACTGTTTTTGTTTTGACAAGCGAAAAAAGAGAGCCCTGGATACAACAAGGATCTACAGTTTTCCATTTCACCAACGAAGATCTTCAATTGGTGATTCAGAAGGCAAAGAAGGCGGCCGGGGGCAAGGATGTGCGCATCCAGGGAGGAGCAGACACTATACGTCAATTCCTCAATGCAGGCTTGATCGATGAATTCAACCTGCATACTGCGCCGGTAGTACTGGGCTCAGGCATCCGCCTGTTTGACCATATCCACAGGGACCGCATCACACTCGAGATCGGAAATGTTTTCCATTCCGGGCAAGCCGTGCATACGCAATACAAAGTGTACAATAAGATGTAAAACGGGAAAAGATCAATCACCCATCTCGTAAACCTCGAGATAATGATCCATGAAAAGCAGGTTGTTCAACTCTGCTATCGCCACCAGTCCATCTGGATAATCGAGCCTTACAATCCCATAACAGGCAGACCGGCCCGCCGGATCATCTCTCAGGATCTTTGCAGATCTGACAACACCAAATCTATTGAATAACCTTTGCAGGTGCTCCACAGTGGTGCGTTTGTTCAGGTTGGTGATGGCAATTTTCATAGAAATAATTTGTTGCTGGAAGGATGGTTTCATTGAAAGTTACTACTATTTGGAACCTCTGCCAATTATCTTTAATAAGTACTGATTGTCAATCAGGTAAGAAGCTAACAATGGCTTTGCCTTTAAGGGTCATTGTTTATTTACCAAGCCTGTCTGCTAAGTCAGATATTGGCAGGAAAAGGGAATTCAGTAATGCGGTTGCCCCATGCCGTTATCCTTTATCAGAAAACATTCTTAAACTTTTCATGATCGCATGCAATTCCATCATCGATTTCTATTATTATAGTTTTCTTGAAATTAAAAATCGGATTATCTATTTTAACTAAATTTGTTTGGCCTGCTAATTGCTGTACGCGCACCAAAACAAACCATAACCCTGAGTGATACCCAAAGATTCATCGTATGAGAAATTATTGCTATTGCAGGTAGCAGCCGGCGATGAACAGGCATTCAGGAACCTGACCATCCAATACTCAGGTCTCGTTTTCAAATTCATTTATCAACACCTGGAAGACAGACCCCTGGCCGAAGAGATCGTTCAGGACATCTTCGTAAAACTCTGGCTTACCCGGGAAACACTGGCACATATCGACAGTTTCCGCTCCTTCCTGTTGATCGTGTGCAGGAATCATGCATTCAACGCAATCAAAAAGATGGTCAGGGAAAGAAACAGGGAATGGGAGTGGAACCAGGATACCGGCCACCCAGAAGAAGGAGATGCCCATCAACGTGAGCTCTTGCTCATTCTCGTGGATGAAGCCGTTGACCACCTGCCGCCACAACAACAAAAAGCATGGATCCTCTGCAGAAGGAATGGACTGAAATACGATCAGGCCGCTACCGAAATGCATGTATCCAAAGACGCAGTAAAAAAATATTTGCAGTATGCCAATGCGGCCATAAAAAAATATATCTCCAATAAGCTGCCCATCTATCTTCAGTAATTTTTCCGGAAAAATCTTTCCCTCCCATATCCCCTTTCCTTTTTTCCTGTTGTCTCTCGATATACAATCTTATTTATGCAGGCTGGAAATTCCAGGTTGGAAGAATTATACACGAAGTGGTTCAACAAAACAGCTACTCCCCAGGAAAAGGAAGAGTTGATGAACCTGCTGGCTTCAGGCGCCGCCCGGGAGGACCTGGGCCCTTCCATGGATAAGATCTGGGACCAACTGGGAGAGGATGAAGGTTATAGCCTCAAAGCCAAGGAGCAATTGGCCGATACCATACTCCGCCACTGGCCCTCTGAGCCCATGATCGGGGCCAGACCAAAAATACGCTGGTTCCGATGGGCCGCTGCCGCTTCTGTGCTACTATTGGCCGGGGTACTGATTTGGAAATTATCGTTTTCTCCCCAACCCAAACAACAGTCCGAAACAGCCATTGTGATACCTGAAGTAATCAATCCGGGCAGTAATGGCGCCATCCTCACCCTCGCAGATGGCCGGCAGATCATGTTGGACAGCACCGCCCATGGCGTATTTGCCAATCAGGGCAGCACTGAGATCTCCTTACAACACAATCAACTTATTTACCAGGCAGCAGAAGATTCCGGTTCCACGGAAGTTTCCTGGAATACGATGAGTACCCCCAGGGGCCGTCAATTTCAACTACTCCTTCCGGACGGATCACGGGTATGGCTGAACGCAGCCAGCAGCATCAGGTACCCCGTAGCGTTCCGGGGACCAGATAGAAAAGTGATCGTTTCAGGCGAAGCATATTTCGAAGTGGCGCCTGATCAGGAAAAACCTTTCTACGTTCAAACCAAAAACCAGCTTGTTCAGGCCCTGGGCACCAGCTTCAATGTGAATGCCTATGGTAACGAGAATACTGAACAAACAACCCTGATAGCAGGGAGCATAAAAGTGAATATGAGCTCCGGGAAACCATTGTATGCTGTACTGGAACCTGGTCAGCAAGCGCAGCTCGACAATCAGAAGCAATCCCTGTCCATCGCAGAAAAACAAAGTGAAGCGGCTATTGCGTGGAAAAATGGATATTTCAATTTAGAGGACCTGCCCTTCGATAAAGTGATGAAAAAACTGGAGCGTTGGTACGATATCGAAGTAGTGTACCAAAATGGAGTGCCCGACCTTCATTTTTACGGTGGGATCAGCAGGAATCTCACACTGGATGCATTGATCAGGGCATTGAAAGTATCTGAAGTTCGTTTCAAGATCGGGGCGGGGCGCCGTCTCGTTGTTTATAAATAGAAAAACGATGCTGTCATCAAAAACAGATCTGTTAACACCAAAACTCTCCTAAGTTATGCAAAAAACTGGCTATCCTTCCACGGAACGCAATCCAGCTTTCCTGAAAAGGATTTCCCGCCTGCTGCCTGAAAGAAGATCATTATCCGGCAGGGTAGGAAGCAAAATTTCAAAGGTCATGAAACTAAGCTCATTTTTTGTTCTGGCATTTTGCCTGCAGGTATCCGCCAATGCGGAATCACAAACGGTGACGGTCACCGGAAAGAATATCTCCCTGCAAAAACTTTTCAGGGCTATCAAAGATCAAACAGGTTATATCGTTTTCGCCAACAAGGAACTATTGGAGAACACGAAGCCTGTTTCCATCGATGCTACCAATATGCCGCTGTCCGAATTCATGAACAAAGTGCTCAGCGGTCAGTCGTTATCGTACATCGTGGAAGATAGAACCATTGTACTGATGCGGAAGCTTTCAGTAAAGGCTGGCGCGCCGGACAGTGCAATGGCCCGCCTCGTCAGTATTTCCGGGCAACTGGTCAATTCAGAAACGAAAGAGCCGATCAACGGCGCTTCCATTTCTGTAAAAGGCACCAAACAAGGCACCACCACTACAGCATCGGGACAGTTCACCCTGTCCAATATTCCGGAATCGGCTATCATTGTGATCAGCTCAGTAGGATTTATGCCCATGGAGCTGCCCGTTTCACAATTGATAGCCATTCCAAATGCCGGCACCCTGAGTGTAGGTGAAGGTGTGGTGCTCAAAATAGCCGATGGCTATAGCTTCCAGATGAAGGCCCTCCCCGCAGCATTGAACGAAGTGGTGGTAGTGGCATTTGGACAGGTGAAGAAAAAAGACCTCACTGGTTCCGTGAGCACGATGAATGCACAGACCATCAGTCAGCAGCATGTCAGCTCAGTATCCAGGGCCCTGGAAGGGATGGTTTCCGGCGTTCAATTGTCTACCTCTTCCGGCCAACCCGGTAGTGAGGCCGCCATTCGCATCCGGGGCCTCGGCTCGCTGAATGCAGGCTCCGAACCGCTGATAGTCGTGGATGGAGTGCCCAGTCAATTCCCGTTATCTTCCTACAATCCGGCCGACATTGAATCGATCGTGGTATCGAAAGATGCCGCCTCCAACTCACTGTATGGCTCACGCGCTTCCAACGGTGTGATCCTGGTCACCACCAAAAAAGGCGCAAAAGGCAAAACGAGGATCAACTTCGATGTACGCCTCGGACAAAATAGCCAGGGCGTTCCTGATTTCGATATCGTGAGAGATCCGAAAGAGTTTTTTGAGACGATCTGGAAAGGCATTTACAACTACCAGCGATACAGCAATGATGCCGGTGCCCCACATCTCAGCGATGCCGACGCCAGACAGTATGCCAGCAACAACCTTTTCAAGGCTGTCGGCTTTACAATTCAACCCAATAATGCGCTCGGTAATTTCATGCCATACAAGATACCTGATGGCACCACACTCATCGATCCTGCTACAGGAAAACTGAGGAGCGATGCACAGCTTTTGTATCACGACGACTGGAATGATTATTTCATCAAGAAATCCTTCAGCCAGCAATACAATGTGAGCCTCAGCGGCGGTAACGACAAAACAGATTATTTCCTGTCTGCAGGCTATATGAGCGATCCATCCTACGTGATGAACTCAGATTTCAAAAGATACAATACCAGGCTGAAAGTAAATACTGCCATCACCAACTGGCTGAAAGGTGGTATGAACCTTTCTTACGCCCGCAGGTATTCGAATATCCCCAACTATTCAGGCGGCACCACCAATACCAACGTATTTCTGTTCAAAGATTTCTTCCCTCCAACCTGGCCGATATTTGCACATGATCAAAATGGAAATATCAGGTACGACGCCAATGGAAAGGTGATCTATGACCTCGGAACAGGTGAAACCTACAGCCCTTACGGCCCTACCAAACGCACTACATTCCCGGGTTACAGTCCCGCTGTGTATTTCGCAAAAGACCTCTTCGAGAAGAATGCAGATGATTTCTCAGGTCGTGCTTTCCTGGAAGCAAATGTGTTGAAAGACTTCAAAGTGAAACTGGATTTCTCTATCGATAATATCTATACGAACAATAAAACTTACGGTAATAACGAAAGTGGCTCTGATGCCAGGGACTACCAGGGCACCATTCAAAATGTGTGGGCCAAAGCCACTTATATCAATACCATCCAGAGTGTGAGCTGGTTCAAGGAGATCGGGGCACATACTATTGATGTATTGGCAGGACATGAATACCGCTGGACGAGGGAAGAAAGCATGGATGGCAGGAAGTCGCTCATGTTCGCTCCCAATAATCCAGATCTCACCAATGCGATCCGCATCGAAGGGTTAACCGGCAATGGTAACAGCACAGCACTCGAAGGCTACCTGGCAAGGCTTGCTTACAATTACGATAGCAAATATTATATCACTGCCAGCGTTCGTACAGACGGCTCTTCCAATTTCCGGTACAACAAATGGGGAACGTTCTGGTCTGTGGGTGGTGCTTACAGGATCACACAGGAAAAATTCATGGAGCCTACCTCCAAATGGCTTACCGAACTCAAGATCCGCGGCAGTTATGGCACCCTTGGCAACCAGAATATCGGCGCCAACCGCTGGACTGATATATGGGGCATTTCCAACGCAGGATCCCTCAGTGCTCCGCAACTGGCCATTTCCCAGTTGACCTTCGGCAACCAGAACCTCACCTGGGAAAGCAACAATATCGTAGACGCAGGTATCGATTTCCGTTTGTTTGATCGGGTATACGGCTCCGTTGATTATTTCCGACGCAAAACGATCGATATGATCTGGGCCAAGCCATTGGCAGCATCTACCGGCCAATCTTCCAAACTGGAAAATATCGCTTCGCTCATGAATACAGGTTATGAGATCGAACTGGGCGTGGACATCCTTCGTAACAAAGATTGGAACTGGACATTCAGCGTGCGCGCATCCAATTACAGGAATAAATTGCTGGAAATACCACCAGGCGTAGGCTCCAAGGCCCTCAACGGAAATTATGTGGATGGCAATTTCCTCCGTGGCGAAGGAAAGGACTATTATAATCTCTACATGTACAAATACGCAGGAGTGGATAAAGCCACTGGCGAAGGCTTGCTCTACAAGCAACTGACAGCTACAGACGACCTGAGTTTGTACCCCGGTAAAAAAGTGGGCGATATCGTTACCACTAAAAAAGCCGACGGTACAAAATTCGAAGTAGGTACAGCATCTCCTGATCTTGTTGGCGGTTTCAATACGAACCTGCAGTACAAGAATTTCGATCTCTCCGTGCTCACCAGTTGGCAGATCGGTGGCAAGACCATTTCGCTTACATACCAGAATCTGACCACTCAGAAAATAGGTGGGCTGCACAAAGACATGCTCAATGGCTGGAGCCCTGAAAATCCTGATTCCAATATTCCCATGTACATGGGGGCAGGACAGAGTTATTATAACCGACCTGCCGGTGGAGCAGCAGGACAATACTCCGACTGGTCGCTTTTCAATGCATCTTATTTCGCCATCAGGAATATCACGCTTGGTTTCAGATTGCCACAGCATATCGCCATCAGGAATGGGATTGATGCCGCCAGGATCTTTTTCAGCGTAGACAATCTCCATTTGTTCGCCGCTAAAAAAGGCCTGGACCCAAGACAATCATTTGATGGAGGCACCACGCTGAGCGCATTCGGCTTCCCTCAAACAAGGACCATCACTTTTGGTATTAACCTGACCCTCTAAATGGAAAAATCATGAAAAAGATCATCATCATAACGGGCAGCATACTGGGAATTTTCTCCTCCTGCTCAAAAAAACTCAATATCGATCCGGAAGGGACCATGACCCGCGAGCAATTGCAGGAGATCGTAAAAACCAAGCCGGCAACGGTACTGGAGCCAATGGTGACCAGTATGGTGTCGCAGCTCAATGGACTATCCCCGGTGAATTCTGTAGACAGTAAGAATTTCCTTGTCTGCAATCTTTTGCTCAGCCTGAAAGGGAACGATATGGTACAGGCAACGGCTGCCGGTGGTTGGATGACCAACGATTACCAAATGCTGAACTACCGCGAAGAGGACCAGGCAAGAACAGCCATCTATTGGGGCATGTACTACAAGTATATCTTTTACGCCAACCAGATCCTCGATATCATTCCTCCCGGCTTCGATCCTTCACAGGCCACGGATGTGAACAAGCTGATCATGAAATACAAGGCTGCAGCACTCACCATGCGCGCCATGAGCTATACGTACCTGATGTGGATGTATCAGGACGATTATATGCATGGGGGTAAAGATAAAGCCGGTGTTCCCTTATACACTACCGTTGGGGGAGAAGAAGACCGTGCACCTTCACAGGAAGTATGGCAGCAGATCATTACCGATGCAACGGAAGCCGTAGATCTTTTCAAGAAATCAGGACTGTCCAATTCAGCCAGCAAAACAGATTTCGATGCTTCAGTAGCCTCTGTTGTGCTGGCCAGGGCTGCCCTCACAATTGGCGACTGGCCGAAAGCCATCGATGCTGCACAGTATGTGATCACTGAATATCCTACGCTGATCAATGAAGCGCAATACACTACAGCGGGTATGAGCAATATCACATTACCAGAGACTATTTTGGGATACGATTTTTCGGCCGCTACGGGAAAAGGGAACAGCTCCTTTCCGGGATGGATGAATATCAAAGGCGATGGTGGTTATGGCGGCAGCCAGGCTGGTTGGTTAGCCATCGATCAACGTCTCTATGATCAGATCGCAGCTACGGATTACAGGAAAAAGAATTTTGTAGGAGATGATTTTGTGGAATACAAGTACCCAAGTTTTGCGCAACCTGTGAAGCATTACAAGTATTACAATTACAAGTTTGCTGCACCAGCTATCGATGGCAACACACCGGCTTACAACCAGGATGATATCTATATGCGCAGTTCCGAGATGATCCTTACCAAGGCAGAAGCGGAAGCGCGTGCAGGTCAGGATGGAAATGCACAGACCACCCTCTATACCCTGGCGCACGAACGTGATCCATCATATGTGAAGAGCACCAGCACCGGGGATGCATTATTGAAGGAGATACAATTGCAACGCAGGATCGAGCTCTGGGGAGAGTGCGGTTTTGAGTTCTTCGATAATAAGCGCTGGGGCATTGGCGTTGACCGTAATGGTTCGGTCAACCATACAAATAAATTGGTGGTGGCACCCGGGAAACTGTTCACTTTGCAGATCCCGTTGACCATCGAATTGAACTACAATCCTAAAATCACAGAGCAGAACCCACTCTGAGATGCAATGAGAACTATACACAGAGCCAGCCTTCGGGTTGGCTTTGTTATTTAACGCCATGCCAGGATCATTGTTCGGGGATCACAAAAGGAATGGTAAAACTAAAGCAGGAGCCTATACCTTTTTCGGAACTAACGCTGATATCGCCCCCATGAAGTTCCACGATCTTCCGGCAATGCGCCAGTCCGATACCACTGCCTTCGTAGACGGTCTGATTGTGCAGTCTCCTGAAAAGATGGAATATTTTTTCAAGATAATTGGCATCGATACCAATACCATTGTCCTGAATGGAAATGACCCAGTGGCCCGATTCTTTCAGTGCAGAGATCTGGATCTCTGGAGGACTGTCTGGTTTCCTGAATTTGATGGCATTGCTGAGCAGATTCTGGAAAAGTAGTTTCAGCTCCAACGGATAGGCTTTGATCACGGGTAGCTCTCCAACCCTGATCACCGCCTGATGCTGTTCTATCGCGGCTCCCAGGTCGGCCAGTACATCCCTGACCACTTCATTGCAATCAACCTCCTTCACCTCTTTTTCCTTGCCCAACCGGGAATATTCCAGCAGTTCCCGTACCAGGGTTTTCATGCGCTCATTGGCCCTGGTGATATAGTTGAAATATTGTTCGCTATTGTTGTCTGACTGTTCTTTGAATTTGTTTTTCAGGAGACCGATGAACCCCATGGTAGTATTCAGTGGCTCCTGCAGATCATGCGAAGCAAAATAGGTGAACTGCTCGATCTCCTTTGCCCTCAGCACCAGTTGATATGTTTTGTTTTTAACTTTCTCTTCCAGCTCCTCATTGAACCTCTTCAACTGCAATTCCAGTTTTCTCGTTTCCGTTACATCCCTTCCAACGGCAAAGATATGGCGGAAGCGACCCTTCTCGTCGCGGTACAAAGCAGCATTGAACAAGAGCTCCACTGGCTCCGCACCGGGCCTGGCAATGGTAAGCGCATAGTTCACGGCCTTCCCTTCTTCCATCACCATCCTGCAGAAAGCAGTGGCTTTTTCTGGTTCTGCAAACTGCGAAGCAAATGCCGTTCCCTGCAACTGATGCCAGGAAAGCCCGGACACTTTCTCTGCCGCATTGTTCACGTCATTGATCTTTCCATCGGATCCAATGGTGAAGAATGGATCGATGCTGGATTCAAAGAGGTTCTGCGTATAATCCAATACCTCTTTGTAGTTGAGTGCTTTCTGTTTGATAAAATAATTACAGGAAAGAAAAACGATCAGGCAAGCGAAGAAATTGAAAATAGCGATCCCGGACCAGGGCTGGGGGATGATCCCACTCAGTTGCAGCACGGAGGCAACGGCGCAACCCGCTGCTACGGCGAGTATCCAGTAAATACCTTTCCCGGGCTCGGCCAAATAGAATATGAAGGGTAGAAAAGCGAATGGCCAGAGAAAGCCGGTACCGTCCCATCCACCGGAAGCGAACATACAAACCACCACAATCGTACCGATCGTCATGATGATATCGATCCGCTCATAATCCTCCGTCTTCTTCAAAATAAGATAATTCACCAACACACTCAACAGCGCCAGGAAGTGCAATCCGGCCAGGAACTTGTTTTCGACCACATAGTAATAGAGCAGACTGAAAACGCCACAGTACATCACCGCAATGGCGGTATATGCATTCACGACAGCTAAACCCGACATAGCCCCTGGCTTGTGGTGTTTTACGGATGATTTCATCGATAAGATTGAGAAAATGACCATGCGGAGATCTATCTCCGCAGCATAAGCTTTCATGCTACTGATCAATGGGCACGGAACGGGGGACCGGACAGCCAATGAAGGTAGTATAATAAAAGAAAATCACAAATTGTGGATACTATTCAGTAAAAAGCGGGCTTACTCAATTGCCTGAGGTATTTTCTTGTTTTGATGCCGGATTCACGGAGGTCGGATCCTTTCCATCCGCCTTCGGACGAAGCAGATGTCAATAAAACAGAACAGGTTTCCTCCTTGTCGGAAACTGACCAGGAGATCCAGCTAAGCTTATTTAGTACGATCCAGTCGATATACTTCTGCCATTCCTGGTCGTCTATTTTTCCATCACCACTGGCTTCCATTCCGGCTGATTCGGAAATGAACACAGGTATCCCGCTTTTAATGGCGGCATCAGTCCTGTCGCGCAACCACTGCTTATGCGTTCCTGCATAGAAATGAACAGTGTACATGATATTGGATACGTCTTGTATCGGGTCTTGCTGAACCAGGTCGATGCGTTGGTCCCATTCGGGGTTCCCGATCAAAATGATATTGTCAGGATCATTCTTCCTTATGGTTTCGATCAACGCCTGAGAATATTTTTTCAGCTCGCCCCATGATTGTTGGGTAGGCTCATTGAAGATCTCGTAGATCACGTTGGGGTACCGGGAATATTTCCTGGACATGCTGTCGAAAAAGGATTTCGCTTCTTCCAGGAAAACAGAATGACTATGCCAGTCGATGATCACATAGATCCCTTCCGCAATGGCTGCATCCACCACGGTTTCCACTCTTTTGATATTTCCATGGGGGTTCTTCAGATACCCGTCTTCATGCTCTACACCCATGGCTGCTCTTACAATATTCACCTTCCAGTCGTCCTTCAGCCATTTCACCGTTTCCTTCGTGTAGAACCTGGGATGGAAACAGCTCCAGCCGAAACTCATTCCATAAAGGGCAACAGGATCCCCCTTCGAGTTGGACAACTGTGTGCCTTTCACCTGCAACTGTCCATGATCTTTCACGGGTTGAGCATGCAAAGTAAAAATGGGAACAAGGCATAACAAGAAAAGTATGGAGCGAAACATATCCTTTTGTTTGATCTTAAATGTAGAAAAATTGCCCCCGCTTCCCTAATACTTTCCCGGTCAACGCTTGTATTTTTTTAGCAGAACTATGGATTTTCCTGGCCTCGACATCTCATTCATCATGAGATGTAAAACCTGTCAGCTCACTACCAGCCTGCTGCTGCTCTTTGTGGTCTCGTTTTCCATGCATTCTGCTCACCGCAGCAGCGGTATCATCAGCTATACCATCAATCCTTCAAAGCAGGCACTGGAATTATTCTGGAAAGATGACCGGGGCCGTACGGTCGGCAACCTTCAACAATTGAGTACAATGCTGCAAAGCAAACACCAAAAACTGGTATTTGCCATGAATGGCGGGATGTACAAAGAGGATCAGTCGCCCCTCGGTTTGTTCATCCAGCACCAAAAACTGATCACGCCACTGAATACATCTACCGGCTACGGGAATTTCTATATGAAACCGAATGGCGTTTTCTATATCATGAAAAACGATACAACTGGTATTTGCCGTACGGAAGACCTGCCCTCCATACAAAAGATAAAGTTTGCAACACAATCCGGCCCCATGCTGGTGATCGATGGAAAGATCAATGCAGCCTTCAGGGAGGGGTCCCCAAACCTGAATATCAGGAATGGGGTGGGGCTGATGGCCGACAATACATTGTTATTTGCCATCTCAACAACGCCTGTAAATTTTCATAAGTTCGCTTCCTTCTTCCAATCCAATGGATGCCAACAGGCTTTGTACCTGGATGGATTCGTATCCAGGATCTGGCTTCCTGAAAAGAACCTGATGCAACCAGATGGGAATTTAGGAGTACTGATAGGATCATATATTCCGGAATAAATCCCTTCCTAATTGTATTTCCCGTTTATTTGCAGAACATTCACAGAGATCCATGGGTAGCAAAAACAGGAAAACAGAAAAGATCCCTGTTCTCGATATCAGGGAATTCCTGTCTGATCAACAGACAGAGCCCAGTTTTCAATACCACGAGATCGATGGGAAAAGGATCATTGAGAAATTCCACAAGCACGATTTTTTTCTCTTCCTGCTTTTTGAGCAGGGCAGTGGCACCCATTCGATAGATTTCATAGATCATAAAGTAACGGATCACCAGGTGCATATACTCTTTCCGCACCAGGTGCACAAATGGAACCTGGGCAACCGTACCCGGGCATTCCAACTGATGATCAGCAAGCGGATCTTTGAAACATTTTCCTCTTCTCTCGATCTTTCATTCTTATTGTACCAGAGCCATCCCGTGGTGAGCCTTTCTCCCAAAGCCTTTCAGTTATTGCTGTACGAGTTTCAATCTGTGAGAGCAGAGCTCAGGCAACAGCCCATCAACTGGGACCTCATCTACCTCAGGAGCAATATCATTGCACAGCTTGTCAATCGTGAGGCAGAGCAGAAATTCAAGGATATGGGCCAATACCGCAGCAGTCCTGTTTTACAAAGGTATCTCTCCCTGGTGGAACAATATTTCAGGGAGGAGAAATCGGTGGCTTATTATGCCAGCCTGCTTCACATCACCCCCAATTACCTGAATATTCTTTGCAAGCGGCATTTCCAACTGCCTGCCATGTTCTTTATCCAGAAAAGAGTAACGCTGGAAGCGAAAAGAATGATACTGGCAACCGATATGTCGCTCAAAGAGATCGCATTTGAGCTTGGTTTTTCAGACCCCGCCTATTTCTCCAATTTCTTCAGGGCTCAAACTGGTTCTTCGCCCCGTGCATTCAGGGAGGAATTATAAATTTTACAAGTATTGGAATAAATCCTACACCCATTCCGGAAAGGCCGATCGTAATTTTGAACAAACCGAAAGACATGAACGATCGATCAATTTCCAGAAAGCATTTTATCCGGAATGCATCCGTGATGATGGCAGGTGGTACCGGACTGGTTTTGTCTTCTTCAGCTCAGGCATCGCAGGAGCAATCAAACACTACAGTTATGGATACAAACAATTACAGTCTGAAGAATGTACGCCTCGAAACTGGCTTCGAATATGAAGAAGGAGAAGTGGTGCATACAAGAACGGAATTGTTCATCGTTCAGATCGCTAACGGTAAAGTAGCAGCGATATTGCCCAATGATCCAAAAGCAAAGGCCATCGATGCAAAGGGCCGGTTGATGTTGCCCGCATTCAGGGACATGCATATCCACCTGGACAAGACCTTCTATGGCGGCCCCTGGCAGGCGAGAAGGAAGAAGAACAGGACGGTAAGGGATATGATTGCGATGGAGCAGCAGATCATTCCGGAAATGCTCAAAACATCTACCTATCGCGCAGAGAAACTGATAGAACTGCTACAGACAAACGGGAGCCATTTTGCGAGAAGCCACGTGAATATAGAACCTACGTCCGGCCTAAATTCCCTGAAGAACCTGCAAAAAGCGCTGGAGAACCGTAAGGATAGTTTCGGTGCAGAGTTGGTGGCTTTTCCGCAACATGGTCTCTATTACACACCGTCCACTGAGCTTATGCGTGAGGCTGCTAAAATGGATATTGACTTTATCGGTGGCCTGGATCCCCATTCCATCGATGGCAATATTGAAAGAAGTATCGATTTCACCATAGACCTGGCCCTGGAATTCAATAAGGGCATCGATATCCACCTGCATGAAGGTGGGGATACAGGGTTGAGAACGGTAGAGTATCTGGTGGAAAGGGTGAAAGCACAGCCTGCCTTGAAAGGCAAGACCTTCCTTAGCCATTGCTTCGTTCTGGCAAAACTGGAAAAGAATAAAATGGACGCATTGGCCGATAGTATGGCCCAGGCAGGCGTAGGCATCGTGTCCACTATTCCATTTGGAGGCATCATGCCGATCCCCACTTTGTACAAATACGGCGTTACCGTTTATACAGGTAACGACAGTATCATCGATCACTGGAATACATTCGGCTCCGGTAGTGTATTACAAAAAGCCAATCTCATGGCGCAGCTCTATGGTTATGTTACGGAGTTCGATCTGTCAAGGGCCCTGAAACTGGCCACCGGCAATATTCTTCCGCTGAACGATAAAGGCGGGCGCCAATGGCCGGTAGCAGGGGATAAGGCCGATCTGGTTTTCCTGGACGCCAGTTGTTCTGCTGAAGCAGTGAGCAGGATATCCCCCGTGCAATCCCTGATCCATGAAGGAAAGATCGTTTTCTCAAAATAAATTTGCCGTTGAACAGATAATATGATGCCATCCAAACCCGCACTTACCAGGAACACCCTTTGGCTCATGACCATTGCCACAGGCGTGATCGTTGGTAACAATTACTATAATCAGCCCTTGCTGGGACTGATGGCAAAGGATCTCGGTGTTCCCGAATCCAGCATCAGCAATATCGCCATGCTGACCCAGATCGGTTATGCCATGGGGTTATTACTGCTGGTGCCGTTGGGCGACAGGCTGAAGCGGCGTCAGTTGATCCTCTGGGATATGGTATTCATCATCATTTCATTGGCAGGCATGATATTGGCCCCCACTGTGGGCTGGCTATTCGTGGCCAGTTTCATGGTAGGCTTCACTTCCATCGCTCCGCAATTATTCGTTCCCATGGCGGCGGAACTGGCGCCCAAAGAAAAGCAGAGCGCCGCCATCGGAATGGTGATGAGCGGATTACTGGTGGGCATTTTGCTTTCCAGGGTCATCAGCGGATTTGTGGGAGAGTACCTCGGATGGAAAGCGATGTATGCCATCGCTATCGGGTTCATGCTTATACTGGGCATAATGATCTATCGCAGCCTTCCGGAAGTGCATCCCTCATTTTCCGGTTCTTACGGCGAGCTGATGCGCTCACTGGTATTCCTGGTTCGTACACAACCTGTGCTCAGACTGGCTGCATTCCGCGGCGCCACTGCCTTTGCGGGCTTCAGCGCATTCTGGACAACGTTGGTCTTCCACCTGGAAGAAGCGCCTTTTCATGCAGGCCCTTCAGTGGCAGGCAGCTTCGGCATCATCGGCGCGGTGGGGGCGCTGGCCGCTGCCGTAGTAGGAAGGATAGCAGCCAAAACCACGCCCAACAAGATCATCCTGTATTCCATCCTCATCATGCTCCTGAGCTGGGGCATCTTCTATATCGGCGGCAATACGTATATCGGCCTCATCATCGGCATCATCCTCATAGACCTCGGCCTGCAATCCATGCATATCATGAACCAATCCAGTTTCTTCGCACTCAGGCTCAATGCCAATAACAGGCTGAACACCGTGTACATGGTCAGCTATTTCATTGGTGGCTCCACAGGCACTTTTGTAGGGGCCCAGGCTTGGAAACTATATCAATGGCCCGGTGTAGTGATCACAGGCGCATCCTTCAGCATGCTCACCCTGATCGTTCATCTGTTGTTTGCAGGTAACAGCAAGCCCAAAACATCCTGAGGGCTTTCTTGCAATATCGGGACCCGCTCGTTCATCGTTTCAGTTTTTTCACGAAATACAGTAAAAAAGAAAAGTAGAAAACAAATCATTAGACTGGTTTTCAACCGATTGTCTGTTTGGCATGCCTTTAGTCTTCTTACTGGCATACCAATCAAAAAATCAAATTATGAAAATCGTAGTCATCGGAGGCACCGGCCTCATCGGATCCCAGGTAGTGACCAATCTTCGTCAATGGGGCCACGAGGTAATTGCAGCCTCTCCCGCAACCGGCATCAATACCATCACAGGTGAAGGTTTGGCTGAAGCCCTGAACAATACCGATGTAGTGATCGATCTGGCCAATTCCCCATCCTTTGAAGAGAAGGCAGTAATGGAATTCTTTCAAACGGCAGGCGCCAATCTGTTGGCGGCAGAGATCAAGGCAGGCGTAAAGCATCATCTGGCCCTTTCCATTGTAGGGGTGGACAGTATGCAGAATATCCCTTACATGCGCGCGAAGATCGTGCAGGAAGACCTGGTGAAAAGATCCGGCGTTCCTTACACTATCATCAGGAGTACACAGTTCATGGAGTTCATCCCTGGCATCGCCAAAGAAGCCACTCAGGATAATGAAGTGCATCTCTCCGGTGTACAATTCCAGCCCATCGCATCGGCAGACGTTGCCGCATTTGTGGCAAAAGCAGCCATATCCAATCCGCTGAATGGAATAATGGAAATTGCTGGCCCAGAC
>JAGIAP010000090.1 GCA_017744805.1 Chitinophagaceae bacterium
GGGGTATACAATACATTCCAGTAACGGAGTTGCCAGGGAGAATTCAAATGGATGGAATCCGCATTGCGCATCTGCAGGCGCATATATGGGTAATGGCGGGGATCGATGGAAGCAATATCGAAGTCTTGTTGCGACTGGTCCAACTGATACAACAGGGTTTCAGTGCCGTTTGAATTGATGCCCAGCACATCGATGGTCACATAATCCCGGGAAGGGTCTTCCAGCGACTTCCCCCTCCACATGATCTTTTGCCATTCCCTGGCCGGCCCGAAAACAGGCGAACTGAGGTGGCCAACCGTATCAGTTGCCTTGAAAATAGTTTTGAGTATCAGTTTACCGAATACCCCGGCATTGCTGACGATCCATTGCGTATAGGATGGATCATTCTTCTTCCAGATACCAGCCCATGCGCCGGCCGTATTCATGGTATCCGCTTGTGTAAATCCTGCCTGCAACAATCTGTCGAAAAGACTATTGCCTCCTGCAGAATCCGCTTTCCAGTTCTTGGGAAGAATGCCGGGCAGTTGTGCATCCACACTGCGGACCAGGATCAGGTGACCATCGGGGATAGATTCCAGGAATTTGACCGCCTGGTTCCGACTTGACCTGGATTCATAGGAAAATTCAAAATTATACAACCTTCCCGGCCCGCATGCAGCATTGGCATTGGCGCTTCCCATATAATTCCGGTTATTCCCATTTTCATCTACGTTCATCCAGGGCTTGAGCGTTCTGGGATCGATAATATTGAAGAGAAGCGATTTTGCCAAACAGGCGCTAGTCATAACAGGATGATCGTCCAGGAACACAGCATAGTCCTTATCCTCACGGCCGGCATTGGGCCAAACGCCGGTGTAAAGATCGATCAGGTGCTGCGTTTCGGTGAATTTCCATTTTCTGTCCTCATCCAGTTTCAGTCCAGTGGACGTAGACTGCCGATGCTGAAAATAATGATCCTGGCCAAACCCAGCATTGGCACCTGCCATGAATGTGAAAGAAGACCGGTTCCACTGATACGTATTGCTGCCTGGTGGAGGCACAGTGGCTACCCGCCAGTAGTACACCGTACTGTCGATAAAATTGATACCCGGTGCAAATTCCAGCACGCCACCGGATGCTGCAATGATACCGGAATATTTTAGTTTGGAATTGAAGGCTGTGGTGGTATCCATTTCCATAATGTATTCACGTTGCTGGCTGAAAGGGTTGGCAGTGGTAGCGTAGAATTTGGTATGAGGATCGTAAATGATGCTCAGATCAAATGGATACGAAGGCCTCGCTTCTTCATCATAGATAAAAAACTCCTTGTAGGTGGAATTGTTGGTCTCGTTCGTTTCCAATGTAGTGTTATCCGCATCGAGGGTAACATAGATACGATTACGGCCTTTATCGCGCGTAGCAACGATCGGCACATCAAATGAAAGGGAATCTGCCCACATGATGCCTCTTCTCTTTTCCCGGTACAGGGTTTGAAAAGAATTATCCGGTAGTTGGCGCTTCACTTCCACGATGATCGAATCCTTCAGCGCTCTTCCGATATTCACCATTTTCACCTTTACCTTGAAAACACCTTCAGCTACAGAGATGAAGGAAGGAGCAATAAATACGCCGGACTCTTCCATCACATAGTCGGGCTTATCGCTTCCATGCAGCCGCAGCGCAGGATCGCCATGCAATGTGATCTGTTCCGCATGTGTGCGCCCTGCGAAATAGCCAATATTCTGCCACATCTCCTTCAGGGCATCCCGGTTGATCTCTCCGATGGTTTTTCCATAATCCTTTTTACTGATCTCTTCATAGAACTGGATGAGGTACTGATTCAATGTGCTGACAATACCGAGATGCGTACTGGCAATGAATCCGATGGCGCCCCTGTTCTTTGCCAGGGTGAACTTTTCCGACAGGGTTTCGGTGGTCACCAGCCTGCCTGCGGAATAGGAAAAGAAATTACCGGCATTACATCCATTGACACAGAAGAGCGGGTATTTTCCCGGGTTATTGTAATTGTAAGGATTATCGATATTGAACTCCAGCGTTGTGGAAGAAGAGTGGCCAAAATAAGTGAGCAGGTTGATGCCTTCATTGAAAAGCCTTACCAGGTGGTCTGAGCCGAGTTGTTCAACGGAGTTGGTGCTCACTTTACAGAAAGTGGATACCTTCCCACCGAAAAGGGTATCCGAAATAACGGATCGGTACTCTGCCATGAAATTGCAGAGAATGGAGCCCAACCCCGGTTCACTGGAGCCGGTTACATGCACTACGTTCTTCATCCATTCCCGTCCTTCCAGGGTTTGTGGCGCATTCTTCTGCAGGGCCTCATGCTCTTTTATCTTGCTGAGATAATCCTCCACTTCGTAAGGATGAACAACGGATAAACGGCCAACAGGCACCAGGGCTACCGGACTGCCGGAAACGCCGGCAGCCAGGAGATTGTCTGAACCCGGATGGCCCCAGGTAGGCACCAGGTTCAACCTGTCTGCCATGGGGTTGGTAGAATTATTGACATACTCGTTGTATACAACCCCTTTTCCGATCAGGAAAATAAATTTCGGTGGTGCATTCAGGTGAGCCCTGGCATATTCGATATAGTTCCTGATCGCTAACGGGTTCTTTCTGATACCAAAGCCAAACTGATCCACCAACTGTTCAACATCAGCAATATTCACCTTGTAGCTGCCACCAGCCATGGATTCCCGGTAAGCCTTATAATCCTCCACAGGAT
This sequence comes from Chitinophagaceae bacterium, assembly GCA_017744805.1. GTDB lineage: Bacteria > Bacteroidota > Bacteroidia > Chitinophagales > Chitinophagaceae > Pseudobacter. The sequence continues at coordinate 2,723 of JAGIAP010000090.1, forward strand.
TATTTCCAAGCGTTCCTCCATACAGCAGGGCATTGGAAATGATCAGGTAATCGGCATCCGGCCTGTCAGCGGTATAATCTGTAAAATCCCTTCTCTGGAGGGCAGTCACGGATGTATAATCGGAACTGGCCATGGACAGGATCACCATTTGCGATCCTGTGGAAGATGCAGGAAGCTCAAACCTGAATTTCCCGCTTTGCACCTGGGCGGTATACCGTATCCTATGTGTAAGATCGAGCAGAACAGGGGCTTGCCCACCCGACCTGAAATTGGTGATCTCGATAAGCGACGGCGTTGCTTTGGCAGGCCAGGAGAATTCGAAAAACGGAAGATTGTTGAGATCGAAGGTCCTGGGGTAATTGATCTCAAAATAAGATACCACATAACGGTCTGTACTATTCGCAGAGATATTTTCCCAACGAACCGGGAAACCGGTATTGGTAAGGAAAGCATTGCTGATGTTCACGGTCTTCTTCAGGTCATTGAATTCTATCAGCGGCGATTCATCCACGATATTCCCGTTCACGAGGGCTCGTATCTTTCGATCGTTCAGGGCATTGCCAACCACGCCAAAACTAAAGCTGGCCTGTGGCGCTGCACCGGTATAAGGTTGCAGCTCGGTAACGATCACTTCCCTGGGACCTTTGGTAGGATCGGGATCAGCGCTCACATCCGGTGAGGACCTGAATTCCCCCTTATCATAAGAACTGGAATACACATAATCCCGTATCACATTCGCAAATCCGGGGTTGAACTTATTGGTGAAATAATAACCGTAAGTGTACATGAAATAAGGCTCGGGAGTAAGCGTGCTGGAAGCGGCATTGTTGATCCCTGCCACCTCGATATTGGGATTGGGCGATGTGCCGGCTGTAAGGAAATAGGCTGCACTATCCCCCATGAGACTGATCTTGTCCGTATGCTGAAAAGAAGGGTCACGATAAAATCCCTTGTCTTGTTTTCCATCGAGCTTTTGAGCAAAGAGATCTATATATCCTCCTGCAGGTAACGGTCCGGAAGCATGGGAGGGCATGAAGGATACCTGAACGCCATTGCGCCAAAGCTGGAGGTTCTCAACTGGCATATTCCCCAATCCGGCCGCAGCAAGAACAGCCTGGCCGATGCGGTGCATGCCCGTTTTCCCGATCTTGAATTTGTAATAGGTTTGGCCATACTGTATCCATTCATTATTGTAGGTCTGAGCGTTCAGGTTAGACACAAGAAGGATAAGGATCAACGTTAGAACATTCTTCATAAGGAAATTTTCGGCATTCGGATATGCACAAGGCTCTGAACAGCTAAAACTAATCTCCGGATGGCATCGGTACAAGCAGGAATGGATGAACGTTACCCGGGAATACCTGTTTTGGGAATATCATTCCGGTTCATCTCTTAACCTCATATTTACGTAGCGTGAATACTACCTTCCATCAGGAAAGGGAACAATAAAACCGCACTCCTTCGTTACCTCCGGTTTTCCCACCGAACCGGTAAAACATTTATTGTACTTTTAGCGAATCAAAATACCCAACCTAATGCAACTATTCTCGTTACGCAATTGCACCGTACTCTTGTTGATCCTCCTTTTGGCCGCCTGTAAGGGGGAAGAGAAACCCGTATCCAAAGAGGAAGCCGCCCAAATGGCAAGCGACCTGCAGGCCAGTATCAAAAAACGGAATGCCACCAAATTCAATGAAGCATTCGATGTAGAAGCACTGATGGAGCGCATGAAGAAAGTAGCCTCCTTCAAGATGAATGTTGCCACCGTCAGAGGCGTAGCTGAAGGATTCAAATCAGGACAACTTGGTACCGAGCTGATCCGTTCACTCGGAAAAGGCGGCACTTATGAACTGGTAAAACAATATGAGAAAGACAAAAAACAACACCTGGTCTTTCGCTTGTTTGGTTCAGATGGAAAAATGAACTACCACGACCTGGAGTTGGTGAAAAAGAAAGAACAGATCAAAGTAGCGGATATGTTCATCTATCTTTCCGGAGAGAACCTCAGCACTACCCTGGCACAAACCATGGCGATGATGGATGAGAATTACGACAGCATGAGCAAATCTGAAAGGAGCAAGATCAGCGATGTAAAAAAGATCAGGAGATTGCTCACTGAAGGGAAATATGATGAAGCCAACAAATTGTACCAGCAATTACCCGATTTGCTGAAACAACAAAAGATGGCCATGATCATCAATGTGGAGATCGCTTCCGGTCTGGGAGACGAAGCCTATACCAAATCCATGGATGATTACGAGAAGGCCTTCCCGGATGCCCCCAATATGTACCTGATGAAGATCGACGCATCCATCCTCAGGAAAGATTATGCGGGCGCTCTGAAAGCCGTGAATCAACTGGATTCACTCATCAACAAAGATGATCTGCTGGATTACCACCGTGGGCTCATCAGCAACCTGACAAAGGACAAGGAAGCACAACGCATGTACTTCGAGCGCCTGGTAGCCAACAAGCCTGATTTTGCACCAGGTACGCTGGAGCTGATGGTCCATTACCTGGAAAACGATGATACGGACAAAGCCGTTCCCCTTTTCAAAAAATACCAGGCCAACCCGGATGCAGACAAGGATCAGATAGACGCCTTGTTCACCCTATATCCCGATCTGAAGAAAAAAGTTGGATAATATGAAAAAAGACCTGAGCGCACACTCAGGCCTTTTTTTTCAATCACCACTACTTCACATAACTAAGTTTTGACACCAGCAAGATATTTCCCGCCTCATCGCGAACGCGAATGAAACACTGCTGTCTCGCCATATCGGGCATGGTGAATTGATTCACCTGCATACCGTTATTGATCCGGACCTTCCAGCTCTTCACCAATGCACCAGCCGCATCATACAGCTCCAGGTTACAGTTGGTGGCTTTGGAAAATGTTGAACGTAAAGACAAAGTGGTATTCACAGGATTGGGGAAGATGGATACCAGTGAACTACCGATCCCTCCTACTCTTTCGATATTTGAATACACAGAACCTTCTGTATCCCTGATATGCACCCGGTAATAGACTACAGCGGCAGGGAGGGCCGGGTCTTTATAACTGTAATCCCCAGCCGTTTTCCCAAAGGAGCCCAGGTTTGCAGTACGGATCACTGTAAATTGCTTACCGTCTGTACTTCTTTCTACGCTTATTTCAGCAGAAGGATGAAGCACATTGGTTTTCCAGGTGATCAACGCGCCTTCTTTTTCTGCCCTGGCATCGATCCTGAGGAATACATCGGACAGGGTGATCTCGGGGACCAGGCGAACGATCGCTCCCTGGTATTCCAGGTCATAGTAGCCAAAGCCGCCACCACCAATCACTTTTTCTACACCTGAAAGTTGCCTTTGGATCCGGATATCCCACACCATGCCATTAAACCCAGCACCAAAAGTGGTAGAAGGATCCACTGAACCGTTTGCGTCTATCTTAACTACGTTCCCACAGGGAAGGCCATTGAAGCTGGTGAAATTACCGGCAGCAATCACGGAGCCATTGCCCAACACCAGGATACTTCTTACCTCAGTGCCTGAGGTTCCTGTGGTGGTACCCCCCTGAAATCCAACGCCGGTATTGAAGTTCATGTCCAGGGTGCCATCCAGGTTGAACCTGGCCAACCCGCCTCTGTGGATATTATTCACTTTATCGAAATAGCCTCCGGCCAGTAATTTCCCATCTGCGTTCAGAAAAAGGGAAGTGACTGAACTATGCGGGCGGTTATAAGTAGTAGGCCCGATACGATACGTGAGATCTAATTTCCCATCAGGTTTCAATCTTGCAAGACGGCAGATATCCACATCGTCCACAGTATAGAATTCTCCACCGATATACAGGAAATCATTTGCTTTATCATATACCATATCGTATACAACGCCATAGTCCACCACTTTAGGCTTATAGGTCTTATCCAGGCTACCATCCAGGTTAAGCCTTACAACAGACCCGGTGGTTACCCCATCATATTCCTGGAAATCGCCGCCGATGAAGATCTTGGACTTGGCAGGATCAGTCGCTTCTTTCACCTCCAGGCACCAGGCACGGGTTGTGGCCCTTGAGTTTTTGATACCGATACCGGTATTGAATGTTGGGTCCAGTGTCCCATCTGTATTCAACCGGGCTACGCCTCCACGTGGCTGCCCGTTCACCATAGTGAAAGATCCTGCAATAAGGATCTTCTGATCAAATGGCTGGATCTCTACATCATCGATCCTCCCATCAAGACTGATAGGGGAAAAACTGGCATCATATGTTCCGTCAGCATTTAGCCTTCCCCCATAATTGATGGGAATGCCTTTACCATCCGGCCATTGCCCGTTATAGAATGTATTGTCGCCAAAATAAACGATCCGGCCATCGGCCTGCACTGCCACACAACGGGTACTTGCATTGGCTGTGGTATCATTGTTGTTAAAGGTCTTGTCTCTTTGCAATGCCTGAGACGCCGCCAGTTGCCATGACAATATAATTGCCAGTAAAAGGTAGAAAGCCTTCATATGTATGGATTTAGTTGATGATGGACGATCTGGGGATGATCCATCAATTGGGAACAAAGTACCATGCATACCAGGATGGTGCAACAAGATTCGGGCGAAGGAAACATTTCTGGTTACCAGTTTCCTGATTCCGGCTACTACCGCTTGGGGAAATATCAATAGGAATGCCCGACCAAAGAACGCATCATGAAAAAAGGGACAGAGAACCGGTTGGTCAACCCGGGCCTGTCCCTTTACCACCAAGAGCTACTATGCAGGGCTGATCCTGTTAGTTTCGTTTCAAGTATTCGGTGAATGCTGATTTGCTGGTATCGAAAGTAAACTCCTGGCTCACGAGATAGAAATTCTTCCGGTCATGTGACCGGTCATAGGCATATTTTGCAAAATCCAGTTTGCTATCTTCAAAGGTCAGCAGGCGGATAATGGTCCTGATCTGGGCAACTGAAAGACAATTCTTGCTGGTGATCAGTTTTGCCTGTTGCAATTTGGTATCTTCAAAAGAGCTGGAGTTAATGGTCTGGCAGGCTTGTTCAAACTCCTGGTTGCTCATGGCAAAGCCCTGGCAATTGGGTTGCTCACACCTGGGATAAGAATTACCGGGCGATGAATTGCCAGGCCTGTCGTGTGTTTCAGGGAATGGATGTGGATGTGGATTTGGTGTTGTCCGCGGGCCGCCAGCTGTGGTGGCAAATTCGCGAAGTTGTTTTCGATGATCGGCACTTCCTACCGCTTCTATCACCACATCAAAGTCCTCGGTATTATACATATGCATATACCCATTTTTGGCTACCATGAATTGATCAGTGGTGAAGTCCGCGATCATTTTCACCAGGGTAGCCACCTGGTTGGCGGTGAGGCAATGGCTTTCGATGGCACGCAAGGCTTCTTTGGCCTTGTCTGACGAAAAATAAGCATCACTCACTTTCTTTTTCAGATTGAGAAAAGCAAGCTCAGAGAGTGTGGGAGCCTGACAAAGAGTGCCATTGGGAAAATACGGGCTCCTGCCCGGAGGCATATGCTGTCCATCTCCAGAAGGGTATGGGTTACGGCCAGGGCCGCCATTCCCATTATTGTTCCTTCCATCATCATCCGTACAACAACGGCCTTTATTGGCCTTGCAACGTTCGCAGCAATATTGCCTGTATTGGCCAAACATCCCCCTATCCATTTCCATATTCAGATCTACGCTTGCTTCGATAACAGGCCAGCCGTCCAGGAAATATTTTTTGTTCTTCTTCCTGAGTGTGATGGCAGGCATGGTCTGTTGGCAATCCACTTCCTGGATGATAGGTGCATAAGAAGGATTCTGGAAAACGATCTTCACTACCGCCTTGCCGGGCCGCATCGGGCATCGCAACATACTCACAGGCTGATTGGATTGCGGCATGTCATCGATATAAAGTATGAACTTAGACTTATCATCCGTCCGGATGTTCAGAGGGAAGGATTCCTGGGCCAGCAAAGACGCTGTAAACAATAATAAGCACCCAAGGATAAACTTTGCTTTCATAAGAAAAATATTAATAGTTATGATCGAACTTCCCTCTAACGTTGGTTTTGAAAGAACTGATGCATCAGGCTCCGCCACCGCAAACACAGCATAGCAGGGGATTTCCGGATGACTACAACAATAAAGTCATTCATAACCCGAATCGGGCCATTCATGCACCTGAAATGTAAAAAGAAAAAAATGTAAAATTTTGATCAACGCGGCGAAAGCCTCATGGCAGATCCACCTTGAAAAAATTCCTTAATTTGAGAGGAATAAAAAGCGATCCAATGAGAAATCTGATCTTCGGCATCAACCTCACCATAGATGGATGCTGCGACCATACTAAATCAACCGGCGATGTGGAGATACATGAATATTTCACGGACCTGATCCGGGAATCTGATCTCCTCATATATGGTCGCAAGACCTATCAACTGATGGTGCCCTTCTGGCCAGATATCGCAAAGGATCCGTCCGGGCAAACACAAAGCACTATCAACTTTGCTCAAACATTCAATGCCGTCGACAAACTCGTATTCTCAAGGTCATTGAGCAGCGTGGAAGATAAAAACACGAGGCTGGTGCATACAGGTCTTGAGGAGGAGATACGTAAGCTGAAACAAGCACCAGGGAAGAATATGATGACAGGTGGCGTACAACTTCCTTCTCAACTGATCCAACTTGGATTGGTGGATGAATATCATATTGTGATCCATCCGGTGATTGCGGGCGAAGGGAGAAGATTCTTATTAGAAACGATCCTTCCGAAACCGATACAGGTACAACTGGTCAGCTCCAAAACATTCAAATCAGGAGGTATGGCCCTTCATTACGTCAACGCTTAGCGACGGCCTTTACTTCTATAATTCTTGAAAGAACCTTTTTCGCCTGAGCGATCCTGGTTTTTATTATTCTCGTTTTTTGTACTCTTATTATTTGCTGCTCCTTTCCTGGAAGGGCCCTTGTGATCTTTGTGTGTCGTCTTCCCTTTTCCACCCTTCTCTGCAGATCTGCCGAATGGGGATTTTCTGTCTTTGGAAGAAGGATTTGGGGATGTATGCTTACCCGCCGGTGCTTTGTCTTTAGGGCCCTGCTCCTTTTTGGTATGCACCGGGGCCTGCGATTGCACAACCGGCTTCTTCCTGGCGGGCGCTGATCTCTTTTCGTTATGTTCCTTGTTGGAGCCGGCAATATTTTCCATCAGTACAGACATTTCTGCTTCACTGAGGTAACGCCATTTGCCCAGGGGAAGTTTATCGAGCCGGATATTCATGATCCGGACACGTTGCAATCCTACCACTGCATACCCGAGGTACTCGCACATGCGCCTGATCTGGCGGTTGAGGCCCTGCGTGAGAATGATGCGGAAGGTTTGGCGCCCCATCATCTGCACTTTACAAGGCAATGTAACGGTATCCAGGATGGGAACGCCTTGCGACATTTGTTGTACGAATGCCGGGCTGATCGGTTTGTTGACCCTTACGATATATTCTTTCTCGTGGTTATTGGCGGCGCGCAGGATCTTATTGATGATATCGCCGTCATTGGTGAGGAAGATCAGGCCTTCAGAATCTTTGTCGAGCCGGCCAATGGGGAATATCCGCTTGGGGTAATTGACAAAACTGATGATATTATCCTTGATATGCAATTCGGTAGTGGTAGTGATGCCAACCGGCTTATTGAGCGCCAGGTAAACGCGTTTATCTTTTTTGGCGGCGGTCATCAGGCTGCCATCCACTTCAACGGTATCTCCGGGTTTGTAACGATTGCCCGGAACAGCCACCCGGTCATTCAACAATACCCGGCCTGCGTTGATCAGGTTATCTGCCTCCCGGCGGGAACAGTAGCCGGTATCGCTGATGAACTTATTTAAACTGATCGAATTGTCCAAGATGTATTTTTTAAGCTTTCGTCCTCAATAGCCGCCCAAAGATAGAAAATTAATAGCAGGTTGACGAACAGGGCAAGCCACCTCAACTACAATAACATCGAAAACTTACTACAAGACATTGGAAAATCCAACTACTGCCCATGGCAGAACGCCATTGTAATTTTGGTTAATACGATTTGATCTCCTTTTGCAAAAAACCATTATACCGGTCAATACTATGAAGAAATTAATACTCTTTTCCATCCTCGTGATGGTCAGCAGCTCTTTATTTGCAACAGCTTATTACTGGGTAGGTGGCTCAGGCAAGTGGAGCGATATCAACCACTGGGCTACCACTTCAGGCGGCAGCACCAAACATTCGATAGTTCCATCTGCCGATGATGATGTATACTTCGATGCCAATAGCGGATTCATTACCGGATCCATTGTTGAATTTCCTACTACAGGCCCCGCCTACTGCCGTAACATGAGCTGGGTGGGCGTTACACAATCCATGCAGTTCAGGAATTTCGGCACTTTTCCGCTGAACATCTATGGCAATGCAGAACTTTCCGGAACCGTTGTATATGGCATGCAGAATGTAGCCTTTGTAGGTAGCGCCAATGCCACTTTCAAAACCAATGGGGCCAAACGTTATAATGTTGCAGGCTGGTATAACCCTATCTTCGTAAGTAAACCTGGTGCAACACTTACCTTCCTGGATGATATGATCGAAGCATTCCAGTGTAACAATCTCACGTTTGAGCAGGGAACACTCGACTTATCGAACCGCAATATCTTCTCTTATAATTTCATCAGCGATGATGCTTTTGCAAGGGTCCTCAATCTTACCAATACAACTTATACAACCGTTGGCGCCTGGGATTACCGCGGCACCAACAAAACACTGATCTCTACCGGATCTGTGATCACCAGCATCATTGCCAGGATTGATGGCCTAACGTACAACAAGATGTATCTGACGGGCACAGCTCCCCAGAACATGACCATCAGCGGCACTACTATCGATGAACTGGTTTTCAATAATCCTGCTACCACCATCGGCAATATGCACATCATAGGTAACAACACCATCAGAAGACTCGAGTTCAAAGGCGGTGGTGCTATTCGGGCAGGCGGCAACGTGATAGAACAACTGATCATCGCTCCGCGCAAAGGAGTGAATTTCTACGGCACCAATACCGTCAATCAACTGTTTCAGGCAAGCACACCAAACTGCGGCGGCCTTGGAGAATTATCTACCCCCGACGGCCAGCCAGTAGGCATCCTCAATTTCGGAGCAAGTGCCGTGATCGATATCCAAAATGCATACATCAAAAACCTCAAAGCCTCCGGTGCAGTATCCTTACCAGTGAGCGTGTCAGGTGTTGATGGTGGAAACAATACAGCCTTCAACTTCGCCCCTCCTGCAGCAGGGACCACCATGTACTGGGTAGGCGGCAAAGGGGATTGGAACGACAACAGCCATTGGAGCGCTTCCAGCGGAGGCGCCGGAGGCTTCTGCGTTCCGCTCATGGCAGACAATGTGATCTTTGATGCCAACAGCGGATTCACACCCGGCAATGATACCGTGTTCACTTCTTCAAATACATGGTGCCATAATATTACCTGGACAGGGGTTCCCAACAAGCCCGTTTTCCAAAAGAATAGTACGTATATATTTGAGATATACGGATCGATGGTGCTGGACCCTACTGTTACCATGAATGCAGAAGTTTTCTTCACAGGAACAGAAGCCGTTACACTCACTTCAAACGGAAGCAATAAAGGTGCCTTCGCTTTCAACATCACCAAAACAGGGACCAATGGCGGGGTATCCCTTGCAGATGATTTCATTCATCCACCAACAATAATACGACTGCACTCTGGCAATTTTCTCATGCCTGGCAAAAGCATGAAAGTATGGGCATTCATCAGCGCCACCAACAATGCCAGAACCATAGACTTCACCAATGCCACTTTAGTGCTGACCGAAATCTGGCAAATAAGCGGAGCAAACAAGGTATCCATAAATAATGCAGCAGGATCTTTCATTACAGCGAATAAAACAACTATCCTTGACGGGCTCACCTACCCTAAGATGTTGCTGACATCAGATCTCGACGTATTCAATATCCGTAATACAACATTCAATGAACTTGTATTTGATAATCCCAGTTCACTGAGCAAGGCAGGCATTTACAATGGCAATACCATCACCAGCCTTGAATTCAAAGGAGCAGGCTCCATCGGGCCCGGTGGTGGCAACAACACCATCGGAACATTGTTATTGGCACCATCGAAGAATTATACCCTGGTAGGCACCAATACTATCAACACCCATCTTCGCTTCAACAGTCCCGCTTGTTCCGGCCTCGGAGAATTAAGAACGAACGGCACCCTCAGCCCACTCAAGTTCGGAGCATCAGCAACAGCCAGCATTTCCAATGTTTACATCCAGAATATAACAGCAAGCGGTCCCATTACTCCACTCACTGTTTCAGGAGCCGATGCCGGCAACAATACAGGATTTATTTTCAACAGCACTACAGGATCTGACCGCTATTGGGTTGGAGGCAGTGGCGACTGGAATGACAATACCCACTGGAGCACAACGCCCGGTGGGCCAGGCGGAGCCTGCGTTCCAACCGTAAACGACCATGTATTCTTCAACGCCAACAGTTTCACCGCAGGCAGCAGCACAGTAACCACTTCTGGCAACGCTTATGCGAAAACAATGAACTGGACCGGTGCTGCCAATAACCCGACTTTCAATCAAAGTCTCTCTTTCAATATGGAACTTTGGGGCGACCTGGTAATGAATCCTGCCGTTACCATGAATACCAATCTTACCTTCATGGGCGCCACCAATAACACCATCACTGTCAACGGCAGCAATAAAGGGAACTTCGATTTCATCATCAATAAGAATAACGGAAGCCTGAACCTGGCATTGAATGATAATCTTCAGAACACTCAGACCAATATCATTCTGCAAAGAGGATCATTCATTGTTGCCAACCGCACCATCATTGTTGAAGGATTCACCGATCAGGGAACTGCCAATCAAACTTCCGTAGACATTTCCAACACCAATTACACCGGCGGCTGGAGTTATACCGGCAGCAATAAAAGCGTTGCAGCTACTAATTCCACCATCACCTCTTCAGTTGACTTCTCTGTGAACGGAGGTGTATACAATAAGGTTGATATGAAGAATGGCAATACAACCAGACAGAGTGTCAACAATACAACCATCGAATCACTGGTATACTCGGCAACAGGCAATGCAGGAGGCGTGATCGGAGCCAATAACCAGATCAAAACACTTGAATTCAAAGCCCGGGGAACTATCTCCGGCACCAACAATACTATCGGTACACTGATCTTTGCACCAGGCAGCCAGTACAGTTTCGCTAATGGCACCAATACCACCATCACGGATACATGGTATGGCAGCGGTACTCCCTGCAACCCAAATGATATCAGCGCTGCAACCGGTGCTACCATTACGGCGAATGGCGCACCCGTGAACCTGGACTATGTACGGCTCTCGAAGATCACCGCTGCCGGAAGCGCCGTTCCTTTCACCGCGAAAAAACATAGCACGGACAACGGTGGGAATGTAAATTGGAATGTGGAACCTTATGCCGGTTCTTCACCGATCGAAGGACTGGGACCAGACAGAGCAGTAGCATCTGATCAATGGCCTCACCGGCTGACCACTGAAGGTTTCTTCGGATCCCCACTGGCCACCTATCTCTGGAATGATAACAGTACACTCGATCACCTGGATATTACAGGTCCAGGCACCTACAACGTCAAAGTGAGCTTCCCTGATGGCTGCTCCATTTCTGATAATATCGTTATCACTGAAACCTATCCCCTGCCCATCACGCTCACCAGCTTCACCGCGATAAGCAATAACTGCACACCGCAACTCAGTTGGACAACAGCCGATGCACTGAACTTCAGCAAATTTGTTATTGAAAGAAGCTCCAATGGGTCAGCCTATACCGCCATCGGAACGGTGGAATACAATACATCGCTCAATCGTTACAGTTATACCGACAACAGTGCTGCAGAAGGAAGGATCGCCTACCGTCTCCGCCTCGTGGATATCGATGGCAAACAACAATACAGTGCTGTAGTGGCCGTAAAGAACAACTGCGGAGGGAATATCGATGTATATCCCACCATTACAACGGGTCAGGTACAGGTAATACTTCCGGCCGGAACTGAAAAAGCGCTCATTCGCGTGTTCAATACAGTCGGACAGGAAATGAAAGTGAATACCGGCAACGGTAAGCTGAGAACCCTCCAGTTGGGGCATCTCTCCAATGGATATTATTTTGTTCAGGTCAACAACGGAACTGAACTGAAAACTATTAAAGTGATGAAACGATAGCAGTCTTCTTTTGGTTATTTACAAAACAGCGCGCCGGGTGACCGGCGCGCTGTTTGTATTTTGGAGGTCAATTACTGTTAGCCTTCCCCCATTAAGGCTCATAATTCTTTTCTTCCAGTAACCCCAGTATCCCTTCATTGTTGATGATGAGCATACCCTGCCTGTCTTCGGTAATGCCGTGCTCCAGTTTGTACGGATAGTGGGGGCGGCTGCCTTCCATGATGGTGGGCATGTACACGAACTGAATATTAGATTTGCCCTGCAACGCATCACCTACCTCTATGATATGGGTGGATACGATGAACAGGCAGTTCTTGTAATCAGCAAAGCCTTCGGTCACGGCCAGGGTGCCATCATAGGCATCCTTCACGTTGGTGCCTTTGAAGAGCTCGTCAAACATCAGCAATAGCCGCTTGCCGCTGGCAGCGGCCACTGCTGCCTGTTTCACACGTACCACTTCCGCATAAAAATGGCTATACCCTAGTCCGATATTATCGGCGACGTTGATGCTGGAATACAATCCTTCGCTGACGGAGAACTCCATGAAGCTGGCTGCCACCGGGAAGCCCATGTGAGCCAGGTAGAAGTTGATGCCGATGGCTTTCATCAGGGTGGACTTACCGGCCATATTCGCACCGGTTAAGAATAGTACGTTGGATTGTCCATCCATCTTCAGGTCGTTGCCGACGGCGCGCTCCACACAGGGATGGGCCAGTCCTTTTGCCTCGAGTTTGTTCATGGCAGGTGGCAGCGCGGTGGCGTAGCTGAAGCCTCTGGTAGCAGCCGTATTGCCTACGGCGATATTCACATCCACTTCACTGATGAACTCCATGATGGCCGCCAGCTTGTCTTTCATCCTGCCCTTGAGCAGGTACTCATAGGCTGCGAGGGTTTTGACGGGCAGTGAGGTATAAATGTCGATGAGGCGTAGCTGCTCCAGTTCGGGCGTCTGCAGCATGTTCTGAATGGCGCGGAACCTGTTCTGGAAGGAACCTGTAACATTGGAGAGCGGTTCCACGAACTGGAAGCATTTGTTGAGGGTCACGATGGTGGCCTGCAGCCCCTGCATCATTTTTTTGTAGCGCTCGTCACGGGTTACAGAGGCCAGCAGTTTTTTGATGAGGGTGGCTGCAAGTACCAATATTTTGTTATTGCCGCTTTCGGTATCGAGGAACTCCCGCATGATAGTGAGTTGCGATGCATCGAAAGGGAAGATCAGTTTCTCCTGCTGGAAAAACTGAAACACAGCGCTGCGTTGATTAATGGAAGTGGTATCCTGCAAAGGATTTCGGAACATCTGGTCGAGAAGTTGCTCACCGCCACGGGTCTTCACCTGCGCGAACAATCCATACACGGAGCCCTGACGGAACTTGCCGAGGATATTGAGCTCTTCTATCGTTTGTTTGTCGTTGTTGAACATGGAGAAATGAAATTTGTTTGCCTGTTATTTTGCACTATTTTTTTCCGTTGGCCAGCACATCTAGGATGCCTTCGTTGCGGATGATGATCATACCGTGCCGGTCGTCGGTGATACCATGTTCGAGCTGATACGTGTATTCCGGCACATGGCCATTCATCCGGGTGGGCAGGAACTGAAAATCTACATTGCTGACTTTTTTCAACTGCTCACCTGCTTCCACAATGTGGGAAGAAACGATAAACAGGCTGTTTCGTTTATGGGTAAAACCTTTGATCACGGCCACAGTGGCTTCATGCGCATCTTTTACGTTTGTGCCGCGGAAGAGCTCATCAAACAGAACGAAGAACGAACCACCTGTGTTGAGCTCCTGCGCCATTTTCTTCACGCGCAATACTTCCACATAAAAATGGCTGGCGCCGATGCCGAGGTTATCAGGAAGATTCACTGTTGTGTAAATCCCATCCAATACAGAAAACTCCATACTGGCCGCTGCCACGGGAAAGCCCATATGCGCAATGTAGAGTGCTGTGCTC
>JAGIAP010000091.1 GCA_017744805.1 Chitinophagaceae bacterium
GGGAAGGGCTGCTCGATTGTTCCCTGGTGAAATAATCACTAACCTATACATCCATAATTAAAACAGTTTATCATGAAAATGTTCATCACAATTTGTATTATGATCGCAATATCAGCAACAGGTTGTTCCGGCAAAGGCGGTGATCCCCAGGCCGATCCAAAAGCTTTGGCAGAAGCCATTTTCGACGCTGCCAGGTCTGGTAATTTTCAATCCCTGAGCGGTTTTATAGATGCCGATGCGGATGGTGACAGCAAGCGGATCGGCCAGGTGGCTACGGATGCATCCGTTCAGGAAGATTTCAAGAAATATTTCGCGAAAGGGAAAGTATCAGGAGATCCCGTCATAGATGGTGAGAAAGCTTCTGTGAAGATCCTCTTCGGGCCTGATGGCACCAAAGAAGAGACTTTCGAGATGGTGAAGATCGGTGGCAAATGGTTCTTACATTCATTCTAGTTTAAGGCATGAGTATCTCTAAGGCAATTGGTACGATTATCCTTTTCTATTTTGGCTGTGTAGTTCTTTTCGATCTCGCAGGTGTTATATGTGTGACCTTACTTCCCGAACCTGGCGGTAGAAGATTAGGCGGGCAGTCCGGGTTCGGTAGTAGGGCTCTTTATTGTACAGTTTGGTTGGTGGCCGGAATATTTTCCGGCTCCTTTTTTTGCTCGCTGAGTATCGGGTTCACAAAAAGCAATCCGGTAATGCAAAAGATGCCCTTTATTATTTTGCTTATTGCATTGTTTTTGTCTGGTGCTTTGATCCTCTTTTTTTACTCCATTGGTGAAATGCTGAGTTACCGGGTGAATACATTTCATGATTACTATGTACCCGGCCACGTCGGCATGACCTACACTTTTTTTATCACTTTTTTACTGAGTTGTTTGGTGCAGTTGATTGTTTCGGGAAAAGAAACATGATCCCGTGCCGGTGGCTGATGGCCGGGTTACGTCTCCTTTAGCATAGATTATTTCCATGGGTCTAAAATAATGAAAATCAGGATCGGTTGCCTATCATCGGATTTATGTCTACATTGAGTGTCCTATTGAGAATTGAAAAATTTCTTTCGGGAGGTAATCAACTACAACAAAGTAAAACATCAATGTCAGGGAAGTTGAGAAATATTGTAATTGGGGATCAGGATTATGTTTACACTGTAAATAGTAAATATGACAAGGTCAACAAAGTGGATTCTATCTCCTTAAGAGCCTTTTTAAAAGGGAACAGAAAGTTTCCTTTGGAAATAGAATTCGTGACAAAAGAACAATTCATTGTTGGGTCACCTTTATTTCATGGCGTTGATCTGTTCAATACCATTAGCAAAATGTCTGAGCGGGTAAATATCAACCAGCCCGGGTTCGTCAGGCAGTTCATTCTTTTGGGAATTGAAAATGGCTGGACGGGTAAGAATAAGATACCTCTTCAAAATGGAATGGGGTTTTTGCGTAAAATGGGCTATATACTTGATGAAATTCAATGCCATAATCCTTGCTCTTCATAGATTCGGCTACAACAATCATAGATACGGTTAGTTCTCTTCTTCCCCTTCTCCAGAGCTTTGTGCTATCAAAAATCATTCAAATGAAAATTGTAGTTACAGGGTCTCTCGGACATATCAGCAAACCGCTGGTTATGGAATTATCAAAAAATGGACAGGATGTAACAGTGATCAGCAGTGATCCCTCAAAGCAGCCATATATTGAATCGCTTGGGGCAAAAGCTGCCATTGGTAGCGTTCGCGATGCCGGTTTCCTGGAAACTGCTTTCAGTGGTGCAGATGCTGTTTACACCATGGTGCCTCCCAACAATTATATGGATCAGAGTCTGGATCTCCTGGCTTATTACATGGAATTGGGCCGGAATTATGCAAGGGCTATCGCTGGTGCCGGCGTGAAAAGAGTTGTCAATCTCAGCAGTATCGGGGCTCACCTGGAAAGCGGATCCGGGATCATCGAAGGTGCACACAATGTTGAGAAGCTTTTGAACCAACTGCCCATGGATGTAGTTATCACTCATTTGCGCCCAACTTCTTTCTATTACAATTTGTATGGCTATGTTCCCATGATCAAGAAAACAGGAATGATCATGGCCAACTATGGAGAGGAGGATGTCATTCCCTGGGTGGCGCCACAGGACATTGCGCTGGTTGTTGCGGAGGAGCTTGTAAAGAAGGTTTCTACAAGATCGGTCCGTTATATTGCCAGTGAAGAATTGACGGGGCATGCATCTGCCAGGATCATTGGTGAATCGATCGGGATACCCGGCCTGCAATGGAAGATCATACCTGGTAAGCAATACGCAGATGGTTTAAAAGCCGCTGGTATGAACCCACAGATCGCAGATGGGCTTATTGAAATGTATGATGCCCTGCATACCGGATCGTTGTCCGAAGATTATTTCCGCAACAGGCCGGCAGTGATGGGGAAGATCAAGCTCCGGGACTTTGCCCCGGAATTTGCAGCAACTTTTGGAAATCAGTAAATTTAGGTATGGCAGGAAATACACCTTACAGGATCAGGACCATCAGCGAATTCCATCAGTTCAGGGGACTGCCCAGTCCTTCGCATCCCCTGGTAAGTGTGATCGAGGCTGCGGATATGAAACAGTTGAATGCCGTGGAGCCCGTTCGTTTGATGAAAGACTTTTATTCCATTGCCCTCAAAAGGAATTTCAATGGAAAGCTGAAATATGGACAACAGGAATATGATTTCGATGAAGGGCTGATGACGTTCATGGCGCCTGGATAGGTTTTCAGTCTGGAACAGGTCAAGGGTGGCAAACTGCGCCATTCGGGCTGGATGGTGCTCGTTCATCCGGATTTCCTGTACGGTACATCGCTGGCTGGTAAGATCAAGACCTATGAATTCTTCGATTATTCGGTGAATGAGGCTCTTTCCCTTTCCGAAAAAGAAGAATCCATCGTTACGGATATCATTCGGAATATTAAACAGGAAAGCCAGGTGAATATCGATAAGTTCAGTCAGCATATCATTGTTGCGCAACTGGAGCTGATGCTTACCTATGCAGAGAGATTTTACGAGCGTCAGTTCATTACCAGGAAGGTGACAAATCATAAGATACTGGCCAGGCTGGAAAAACTTCTGACGGATTATTTCAATGATGAGGACCTGATCAGGAAAGGGTTGCCAACGGTAAGTTATATCGCAGATGCGTTGAATATTTCTTCTAATTATCTCAGCGGGTTGCTGAAAGTGCAGACGGGGCAAAGCACGCAGCAGCATATTCACGACAAACTGATCGGGAAGGCAAAGGAAAAACTATCTACCACTGACCTGTCTGTAAGTGAGATCGCTTATGAGCTTGGGTTTGAGCATCCTCAATCGTTCAGCAAATTATTCAAGGCAAAAACGAATCAGTCGCCGTTGGATTTCCGGCAGTCATTTAATTAAGTATCAATGCTGGTTAGAATCTCAGCACACCATTGGATGGAGGGAATTCTTTTTTTCTTTTACCGCGAAGGCTGGTATCCATTTTTTGTACCGAACTGGTTGAAATCCGGGAATGAGCCTACCAATTCAAACCGTTCAAAAACAAAGGGAAGCCCTTCTGCGCCTAAGGGGCTATTGGTATCGGCCAGGTGTAAGTGAAGATGTGGCCCGGTGGTTTGCCCGGTGAATCCCAGGCGCGCGATCACTTGTCCTTTCTTTATTTGTTGTCCGGGCTCCGCCAGAATGGAACCGGGCTGCAAATGCTCATAAAACACAAACCTGTTCTCCGCAATTTTCAACGAGACATAATTACCGGTGGCTTGTTCGGGTTTATAGAAAGGATGGGCAGCGAGGGTAGGGCTTTCTGGAAAATCGGTTCGGACGGCAGCGATCTCGCCGTCTGCCACTGCCAACACCTCTGCACCATATCCATACCAGTTTTGAATGGAATCCTCGTTGCCTTTGGCATAATTGCCGGTATCTATTTTCATGAGATCGATGGCGAACCTGCCGGGAATGCGTTGATGGTTATCCGGTGCATAGAATACCCAGTTTACCCAGGACCATCACTGGCCCGGGGTGATGCATAATAGCTGTTTGCAGCAAGGGGGTTGAGATGATTGTGCATTTACCGAAAGGCATTTCAGCCAAATGATGATCAGTAGATATCTCATGTAGGATAATTGTTCAGGCTCAAGCTACCGCAAATCAGGCAAGAAGGGGCTATGAATATTATGAGAGGATCGATAACTATTTGGCCGCAGGCAATCGTCAAACACAAAGGCCGCCCGGTGAGGCGGCCTTTCAAGGTCTTTATGTGATCAGTTGGGCTTCAGCTTCAACCGGTGGGGGTCGTCCGTTCTTTTCTTTCTCACCAGTCTTACCGTAGCGGTTTGCGTAAGGCTACTGCTCAGGTATACTTCATACCTGGTCATACCATCGGTCACTACCATCAGGGCGGTATTGGGCGGGTATTTACCGAGGTTCTGGGCAAACATGCTGATCTCGTTGACGGACTTCATACTGTCCAGTTTTACATAAATATTCGTGCCCCTGTCAGTGATCATCTGGTTGGTGAGAACGGGAGCGCCATTGAGGAAAACGGATATCGTATCGCCATCGATATCACCGTTATCGTAGAAAGTGATCCGGATGGAATCGCTTTCTACATCCAGGTCTTTATTGTACACTTTTGTTCTTTTCTTAAATGCTTCCGTGAGCATCTCTTCCAGTTTGGGTGTGGTGCTGATCTTGGTGGCGTTGTTCTCGGCGGGGGAGAGGGATTTGGTAACGGGTACCTCTACGCGCGCGGTGGAAGTAGAGGGTACCACTGGTTTGCGCTCTGCCGGTTGTTCTTTGGCGATGGCTTCCGCTTCTTTTTTAGCCTGCTCCGCATTCCGGATCATTTCTTCATTTCTTTTGGCTTCCTCTTCTGCTTTGGTGAGCGGTTTCTTTACCGGGTCTGTTTTGGCAACTTCTTCTGCTTTTTTAGTGGCTTCTTCTTTTACATTTTCTGTCACGGCCACCGCGGGCTCTTCTTTTTTACCCGATTCAACCACTACATCTTCGCCCTGAGGCTTCCAGAACCGTTGGCCAACGGCCATATTGCGAAGTACGGAAGTGGCAGTGCCTTCTGTGCGGTCCATGGTGAAGTTCACTTTCAGTTCCGGGCAGGTGTATTTGTATTTATCGCTTGGATAGAAGGAGCCATTCATGGTGCTTTTAGCCTGGCTGACCATCAGTTTACCGATGAAGCTCATGGGGCATTCGATGCCATTGCGGGCGGTGGAGGCATAGAGCAACATGGGAAGATTGGGGATGGTCACTTCGCGGGTTTCTTTGTTGTATTTCCCGCGCACGAAAAAGCTCTGGTAGGTGTCTTTGAAATAGTAACCAAAAACGCCTTCCACTTCATTTCCTTTCTGCTGGAGGACGAGCTCGGTGAGATAGTTGCTGAAAGATCCCTGGGCTGCCACGTCGGCTTTGCCGTACCAGGAGCCTGATGCAGACTGCGCCTGTGATTGATGGGTGAGGATCAGCGCGATTGTCCAGAAGAATAATTTTTTGAACATACGTGAAGATAGGCAGAAAAAATCAAGCCAAACTGTCTGAAGGCTTTGTTTTAATGCACAGGATGTGCGTATATGGCGTGTGAAGCGATTATTTTACAAAGCGTTTCATCTCGCGTTCCGTATCGCGTTGTTTGATGCTTTCGCGTTTGTCGTAATTCTTTTTACCCTTGCCGAGGCCGATCTCCATTTTGGCAATATTCTTTTCATTGAAGTATATGCGCAATGGCACGATGGTGTACCCTTTCTCTTTGATCTTCGCTTCCAGTTTGCGCAATTCTTTTTTATGCAGGAGGAGCTTTCGTTCCTGGGTGGGGACGTGGTTATTGAAGGTGCCGCGGGCGTATTCGGTGATATGGAGGCTTCTGATCCAAAGTTCGTTCTTATGGAAAAAGCAGTAGGCATCGTTGAAGCTGGCGCGGCCTTCGCGGAGTGATTTCACTTCGGTGCCGGCCAATACGATACCGGCATCGTAGCGGTCTTCGATGAAATAGTCGTGATAAGCTGATCTGTTGCGGATCTCTGTCATTTGTTCTTTATAACACAATACGAAATGCGAAGTTCGGAAAATCCTTGTTCACATTTCGTATTGTGGGGTATGGCGTGGTTAGTTCCTGAAGAGATTCAGTACTGTAGCCAGTTTTTCTTTCAATTCTTTGCGAGGCACGATGAAATCGAGGAAGCCATGCTCCAGGAGGAATTCGCTGCGTTGGAATCCTTCGGGGAGGTCTTTCTTGATGGTTTCCTTGATCACGCGGGGGCCTGCAAACCCGATCAGGGCGCCTGGTTCGGCAATATTGAGGTCGCCCAGCATACCGAAAGATGCCGAGATACCGCCGAAGGAGGGGTCTGTCAGGAAAGAGATATAAGGCACCTGTGCGTCTGTAAGCTGTGATAATTTGCCGGACACTTTGGCGAGCTGCATGAGAGAGAAGGCGGATTCCATCATACGTGCACCACCTGATTTACAGATGATCATGAGGGGTATCTTCTTTTCAATGCAAATATCGGCCGCTCTGGCGATCCTTTCACCCATTACGCTTCCCAGTGAGCCTCCGATGAATTCGAAATCCATACAGGCTACCATGAAGTCGATCGATTTGATCTTACCCTGTGCAACGCGGATCGAGTCTGTCAGGTCCGTTTTGCCCCAGGTTTCCTGGAGCCTTTTGCCGTAAGGTTTAAGGTCTGTGAAATGAAGGAAGTCTTTCGAGCGGATATTTTCAAACAATACATCGTATTGGTTGTCGTCAAACAGGATCTCAAAATACTCAGCGCTTCCAATTCTATGGTGGTAGGCGCATTTCGGACAAACGAAAAGATTTTCCCTGAGCTCGGTCACCGTGCAGATATAACCGCATTCCGGGCATTTGCTCCAGAGACCTTCAGGGGTTTCTTTCTTTTCAGCAGTACTAGTCAGAATACCTTTCTTAATCCTCTTGAACCAACTGCTCTTTGACTCTTCGCTCCGGCCATCTTCGCCTGCCAGGTTGGCGTCAAAGTCCTCTTCTTGTTTCATTCGGTTGGTTTTAGGCGGCTAAGATATGCATTTTAATAAAAGAATAATTTCAAGATTAAAACAGGAAAAATTTTACATAAGTATGATTATTGGCCTCGCTGCGTTATTTTTGCGTCTGAGCGGCAAAACGCAACCCTATCTCATGGATGCTTTCTATAGTGTTGACCATGAGACGGTGATAAAGACAGGCAAGGCTTTTGGCCGGATGAGCATCATCGGGAAATTGATACATATCACTTATTCCACATCCAAGAGCGAAAGCTCATCCTATCGAGCTGGAACCTTCTCAGACGCCAGGTTGCGTACCATTCAGTTCAGTGCGCTTTTATAACAAAATCTTTTTCAGATGAAATGGTCTGAGCTCTTTACGTCTTCCATCGGTAAGAAACTAGTAATGGCCTTCACCGGTATTTTTTTGATCCTTTTTCTCATTGTTCACGTCGGAATCAACGCATGCATCTTTGCTGATGTATTCGACCCAACTGATAACGGCGAAATCTTCAACAGGGCAGCCCACTTCATGGCGGCTACCATCGTGATCCGGATCGCGGAAGTTGGTCTTTTTGCAGGCATTATCCTCCACATCGTGCAGGGATATATGCTTTCTGCACAGAACCAGAGCCGCCGCGGTAAAGGATACGCAGTAGCCATGGGCAATAAAGGCTCTAAATGGTACAGCCGCAGCATGGGCCTCCTTGGAACGCTCATCCTGATGTTCCTGATCCTGCACGTATCCCAGTTCTGGTGGGATTCCCGGATCGCCCATAACCTGGAGCCCGCTGCCTATGATGCCAGTCAGCACGATCTCTTTGCCCGTATGATCGAAGTATTCCAGAACCCTGTAATGGTGGTATTATATATTATAGCCTGTATTTCCCTGGCTTACCACCTCATGCACGGTTTCCAGAGCTCTTTCAGAACTATCGGGGTACATAATAATAAATACCTGAAAATGATCAAAGGGATTGGATATGGTTTCGCCATCATCGTCCCCATCATTTTCGCCCTGATGCCCATCGCCTGTTATTTCGGATGGGTGGCTATCGATTAATATTCGTCTTGTATCAGTGACTTCATAAACTGCAAACCATAAATTGGTTATATGTTAGATGCAAAAATTCCTGCCGGCGGCCCTTTAGATCAGAAATGGACATGGTATAAAGGCCATTGTAATCTGGTGAACCCGGCAAACAAACGCAAACTGGAGGTGATCGTTATTGGTACCGGTCTGGCGGGCGCTTCGGCTGCCGCTTCACTGGGTGAGCTGGGTTATAAAGTGAAAGCCTTCTGTTTCCAGGATTCTCCGCGCCGTGCTCACAGTATCGCAGCTCAGGGTGGTATCAATGCCGCCAAGAACTATCAGAATGACGGGGACTCGGTCTTCCGTCTTTTTTATGATACCATCAAAGGTGGTGACTACCGCGCCCGCGAAGGCAATGTGCATCGCCTGGCGGAAGTGAGTGGTAATATTATCGACCAGTGCGTGGCACAGGGTGTTCCCTTCGCCCGCGAGTATGGCGGTTTGCTCAGCAACCGTTCCTTCGGTGGCACCCAGGTACAAAGAACTTTCTATGCTGCCGGCCAAACCGGTCAGCAGTTGCTCATAGGCGCTTACCAGAGCCTGGAACGCCAGATCGCTCTCGGTAACGTGAAAATGTATTCCCGCCACGAGATGCTCGAGATCGTTATGATCGATGGCAAGGCCCGCGGTATCATTGCGCGCGACCTCGTGACCGGCAAACTGGAACGCCATTTCGGACATGCTGTACTGTTATGCTCCGGTGGTTATGGCAACGTATTCTATCTCTCTACCAATGCCATGGGCAGCAATGTTACCGCCGCCTGGAAAGCGCATAAGAGAGGGGCTTACTTCGCCAATCCATGCTTCACCCAGATCCACCCCACCTGTATCCCGGTGAGTGGAGACCATCAGTCCAAGCTCACGCTCATGTCCGAGAGCTTGCGTAACGACGGTCGTATCTGGGTTCCGAAGAAAAAAGACGATACCCGCAAACCAGCCGATATCCCCGAAGATGAAAGGGATTATTACCTGGAAAGAAGATACCCCGCATTCGGTAACCTCGTTCCCCGCGATGTGGCCAGCCGCGCCGCTAAAGAGCGTTGCGATGCCGGTTACGGTGTAGGTACTTCCAAACAAGCGGTATACCTGGATTTTGCCGCTGCCATCCAGCGCTATGGCGAGATCGAAGTGGGTAAGCATGGCCTCGCCAATGTTTCTCCCGAAGAGATCATCAAACTCGGTAAGGCGGTTGTGAAAGAGAAATATGGCAACCTTTTCGATATGTACGAAAAGATCACCGGTGAGAACCCATACGAAACCCCGATGCGTATCTATCCTGCGATCCACTACACCATGGGTGGCCTCTGGGTTGACTATGAGCTGATGACCACCGTGCCTGGTCTCTACTGTCTGGGTGAAGCCAATTTCAGCGATCACGGCGCCAACCGCCTCGGTGCTTCTGCGCTGATGCAGGGCCTGGCAGACGGCTACTTCGTGATCCCTTACACTATCGGGAATTATCTCTCCAAAGATATCGCTACCAGGAGCATTCCTACTGATCACCCTGCCTTCCAGCAGGCTGAGAAGGAGGTGGCAGACAGGATCAACCAGTTGATGAATATCAAAGGTTCCAAAACCGTGGAAAGCTTCCACAAGCGCCTCGGTAAGATCATGTGGGATAAATGTGGTATGGCCCGCAATGCGAAAGGATTGCAGGAAGCCATCACAGAGATCCAGCAACTGAAGAAAGAATTCTGGAGCGATGTGCGCATTCCCGGAGCCATCGAAGAAATGAACCCTGAGCTGGATAAAGCCAATCGTGTGGCCGACTTCCTGGAACTGGGCGAGCTGATGTGCATCGATGCCCTCAACCGCAACGAAAGCTGTGGTGGCCACTTCCGCGAAGAATCACAAACGGAAGATGGCGAAGCAAAACGCGACGACCAAAACTTCCAGTATGTTGCTGCCTGGGAGTTCAAGGGCGACCACCAATGGGAAATGCATAAAGAAGATCTCATTTTTGAAGTAGCTAAACCAACCCAGCGTAGCTATAAATAACAATTACATCTATCGTCTATGGAACATTATAATATGAATCTCACACTGAAAGTGTGGAGGCAGAAGAGCAGGAACGATGAGGGAGCTTTTGAAACTTACGAGGTGAAAGATATTTCTTCGGAAATGTCGTTCCTGGAAATGTTTGACGTACTGAATGAGCGGCTGATCGCTGAAGGAAAAGATCCTATCGCCTTCGACCACGATTGCCGTGAAGGTATCTGCGGTATGTGCTCCATGTATATCAATGGTCGTCCGCACGGCCCCTGGACTGCCAATACCACCTGCCAGTTGCACATGCGTGCTTACAAGGATGGCGATACCATCACAGTGGAGCCCTGGCGCGCCAAGGCCTTCCCCGTGGTGAAAGACCTGGTGGTAGACCGCACTTCCTTCGACCGTATCGTTCAGGCTGGTGGTTATATCTCCGTGAACACCGGTAATGCGCAGGATGCCAATAATATCCTGATCCCGAAGGATGAGGCGGATCTCAGCTTCGCCAACGCTGCCTGTATCGGTTGTGGCGCCTGCGTTGCTGCTTGTAAGAACAGCTCTGCCATGCTTTTCCTCAGTGCCAAAGTAAGCCACCTGGCACTGTTGCCTCAAGGCGGTCCTGAGCGTAAGAGCCGTGCCATCAATATGGTGGCGCAAATGGACAAAGAAGGGTTCGGTGCTTGTACCAATACCGGCGCCTGCGAAGCCGTTTGTCCCAAAGAGATCTCCATCACCAATATCGCCCGACTCAATTACGAGTATCAGCGTGCTGGTTACACTGCCGAAACAGAGTAATCAACGGTGAACAATCATATAGCCCTGAAGCATGCTGCCCCGGCAGGATACTTCAGGGCTTTTTTGTTTTATATTGAATGTGTATATTGAATGACCAAAACTTCACTATGAGCGATTATATCGTTCCTGCACAAACGAGGATCGGACATGTGCACCTGAAAGTGTCCGATATCGACAAGGCCCTCGGATTTTACCAGGGATTGCTAGGGTTTGAGATCATGCAACGGTATGGCGACCAGGCGGTATTCATTTCCGCTGGTGGTTATCATCATCATATCGGTCTCAACACCTGGTATAGCAAGGGCGCAGACCGCGCACCACGCCGGGCTCCCGGTTTATTCCATACTGCCATTCTCTATCCCAGCCGTAAGGATCTGGCCATTATTCTGAAACGCCTGGTGGATGTGCATTACCCGCTGACCGGCGCTTCCGATCATGGTGTATCGGAAGCCATTTACCTGGATGATCCCGATGGCAATGGAGTGGAATTGTATTGGGATAAACCCCGTGACCAATGGCCCTTCGATAAAGATGGACATCTGCAAATGGTGACCGAACCGCTTGATATGCAAGACCTCCTGGCAGAGATCGACCGGTAATACCCAGTCCCCACCAATTTTGTTAAGCTGTGATGAATGGGTTGGCTTTGACAAACGGGATGTTGTAATTTTCCCGCTGTTTCAAACCAACGTAACATGATCAATCTACGCAAATTATTATTGATTGCCCCGCTTGCTGCAGGTTGTAATCAAAATCCTTCCACGATGAATGAACCATACAAATGGCCTGAGAATATTCCCACGCCCACTGTAGAGAAACATGCCAAAGAATTTGTGATGCATGGCGATAAAAGAGTGGACGAATATTACTGGCTCAATGAAAGAGAGAACCCCAAAGTACTGGAATACCTCAAAGCAGAGAACGCATATGTAGATACGATGATGTCTGGTACCAAAGACCTGCAGGAAAAGCTTTTCCAGGAAATGAAAGGGCGGATCAAGGAGAAAGATGAATCCGTTCCCGTACTAAACAACGGCTATTACTATTTCAATAAATTCGAAGAAGGAAAACAGTATCCTATCTTTTGTCGCAAGAAAGGCAGTCTCGATGCCGCCGAAGAGATCATGTTCGATCAGAATAAGATGGCGGAAGGGCATAAGTTCTATAGTATCGGCACCATCCGCATCAGCGACAATAATGAACTGGCGGCCTTCACCACCGATCCTGTGAGTCGCCGCCTCTATGACCTGCAGATCAAGAACCTCTCTACCGGTGAGGTATATCCTGAAAAGATCCCCAATGTGGAAGGCAGCGCCGTGGTTTGGGCGGCTGATAACAAAACGATCTTCTATATCCTCCAGGATACGGTAACACTGCTGGGCTATCGTGTTTATCGCCATACACTAGGTACCGATCCGCACAATGATGTTTTGGTGTACGAAGAAAAAGACGATCGTTACTACCTGGATATCGATCGTTCCCGTTCCAAAAAATACGTGTATATCGTTTCCGATATGAACGAAGTGAGCTCGGAATACCGCTTACTGGATGCTTCCGATCCCAACGGTGCTTTCAAAGTGTTCGAGCCGAGAAAAATGGACTTCCAATATCATCTCGATCATGCAGATGATGGGAAGTTCTATATCCTCACAGACTGGGATGCGCCTAATTTCCGCCTCATGACGGCTGAGCCCGGTAAAACAGCCAAAGAGAACTGGAAGGAATTGATCGCTGCGCGCAAGGACGTGTATATCTCCGAGTTCAATACCTTCAAGAACCACCTCGTGCTTACTGAAGTGAAGGACGCCATGCGACAGCTCCGCGTGATCAACAATACAACGAAGAAAGACGAGTATATCAAATTCGATGAGAAAGTATTTACTGCCACCCAGGGCAGCAATCCCGAATCCAATACAGACATCCTTCGTATCACCTATACATCCATGACCACGCCATACACCGTGATCGATTACAATATGGATACGCAGGAAAAAACGGTGAAGAAACAGGCAGAAGTGATCGGGTACAAGAAAGAGAATTACGAGACTGAGCGTATCTGGGCAACTGCGCGGGATGGGGTGAAAGTGCCTGTTACCCTTTTGTACAAGAAGGGGATGAAGAAAGATGGAACCAATCCCTTGTTACTGATGGCTTACGGCTCTTATGGCAACAGCATCTTCCCGTATTTCAGCAGCAATGTGATATCACTGGTGGACAGGGGCTTTATCTATGCCATTGCGCATGTGCGTGGTGGTCAGGAAATGGGAAGGAATTGGTACGATGAAGGCCACCTGCTCAAAAAGAAAAATACCTTCTTTGATTTCATCGATTGCGGGGAATTCCTGGTGAAGGAAAAATACACCACCAACAAACATCTTTATGCCAATGGCGGCAGTGCCGGTGGGCTGTTGATGGGCGCTGTGCTGAACCTGGCCCCCGAAATGTGGAATGGGGTAGTGGCTGAAGTGCCATTTGTGGATGTGATCACTACTATGAGCGATCCCAGCATCCCGCTCACCACGGGAGAGTACAAGGAATGGGGCAATCCTTCGGACAGTGCCGAGTACTTCTACATGAAGTCCTATTCGCCTTACGATAATGTAGCGCCTAAGAATTACCCCAATATACTGGTAACCACTGGTCTTCATGATTCGCAGGTACAGTATTTCGAGCCGGCCAAATGGGTGGCCAAGCTGCGGGAGCTCAACAAGAGCAAGAATATTATCTTATTCAAAACCAATATGGATGCGGGCCACGGTGGCGCTTCCGGCCGGTTTGAAGCCCTCCGCGAGGACGCCCTGATGTATGCCTTCATGCTGGCTTTGGATGGAAGGGCGAATTAATAGTCTGTAAGGGAAATATTGCGTACCTTTGCGGCCTCAAAAAACCAGGATTTCAGTATGATCGCAGTGAATAATGTGACCCTCTCGTTTGGTAAACGTGTATTGTTCGATGAAGTAAACCTCTCTTTCAGCAAAGGCAATTGTTATGGAGTGATCGGTGCCAATGGCGCCGGTAAGTCTACTTTCCTGAAAATACTCTCCGGGGAGATCGAGCCCAATAAAGGCACCATCGATATCACTCCCGGCGAACGGATGGCCGTATTGAAACAGAACCATTTCGAGTTCGATGAAGTGACCGTTCTCAACACCGTGATGATGGGCCACAAAAAACTGTGGTCTGTAATGCACGAGCGGGACGCCATCTATGCCAAGGCTGATTTTACCGAGGAAGATGGTCTCCGTGCCGGTGAGCTGGAAGGCGAATTCGGCGAAATGGGTGGTTATACCGCCGAAAGCGATGCAGGGAGCCTGCTCAGTGAGCTGGGTGTTCCCGAAAGTGTTCACCAGAGCCTGATGAAGGATATCAGCGGCGCCATGAAAGTGCGTGTGCTCCTGGCACAAGCCCTCTTCGGCAATCCTGACATCCTCATCCTCGATGAGCCTACCAACAACCTCGACGTAGTGACCATCTCCTGGTTGGAGAACTTCCTTGCCGATTACGAGAATATCGTGATCGTAGTGAGCCACGACCGTCACTTCCTGGATGCCGTTTGTACGCATGTAGCGGATGTGGATCGTCAAAAGATCAAGATCTATACCGGTAACTATACTTTCTGGTACGAGAGCAGCCAGTTGGCAGCCCGTCAACAGAGCGATAAGAACAAGAAGACTGAAGAAAAGCGTAAGGACCTTATGGACTTCATCGCCCGATTCAGTGCCAATGCCTCCAAATCCAAACAGGCTACTTCCCGTAAGAAAGCCCTGGAGAAACTGGTTATCGAGGATATCACTCCTTCCAACAGGAAATACCCTGGTATCATCTTCAAGCAACTGCGTGAAGTGGGTAACCAGATCCTCAACGTGGAGAAGCTCAGCAAATCCATCGACGGAAGGCCCCTGTTCAGCAATGTGAACTTTACTGTCAATAAGGGTGATAAGATCGCCGTAGTTGCGGATGATCAGATGGCCATCACTGCTTTCTTCGAGATCATCAATGGCAAACAACAGGCAGATGCCGGCATGTTCGAGTGGGGAACCACCGTATCCAAAGCCTACCTGCCCAACGATAACTCTGAATATTTTACCACAGACCTGAACCTGATGGACTGGCTCCGTCAATTTGTGCCCCCGCATGTGACTGATGTGGATGAGCCCTTCCTCCGTGGCTTCCTGGGTAAGATGCTGTTCAGCGGTGATGAGGTACTGAAGAAAACTTCCGTACTCAGCGGTGGTGAGAAGGTACGTTGTATGCTCAGCCGTATGATGCTGCAGGACCCCAACGTGATCCTGCTCGATCAGCCTACCAACCACCTCGATCTTGAAAGCATCCAAAGCTTCAACGAACAGTGTACAGACTACAAAGGCATCGTATTACTGACGAGCCATGACCATACATTCATGCAAACAGTAGCCAACCGTATCATCGAGCTCACACCGCGCGGTATCATCGATCGTTTGATGACATTTGATGAGTATCTGTCGGACGAGAGAGTGAAGGGGTTGAGAGAGGAATTGTATAAGTAGTTGACCGTTGACCGCGAAGAAATAAAAGAGAAGGGCTTTGTCAAAGACAAAGCCCTTCTCTTTTATTTCTATATGAAAATTCAATTTACAACTATGCCATTTTCCCTTCGGACAACGGTCAACATTCAACGACGCTCGTATCAACAGCCTCCCCCGGATATTGTTATCTGAAGTTTTCGGTTAATTACAACTTCGGCCACTTAGCAGCCAGATCAGCAGCATGGCTACGAGCAGCGTAAATAACCAGAGCCATGCGTTTGTTTTTTTGTCTGTTGCCGAAGCAAGAGCTGATAAGGCCGGAGTGATATTTTCTCCCGGAGTGCGTATTCCGGAGATCTCCATTGTGGCAGCAAGATCTATCCCGGCAGGTACAGAACTCATGATCATCGATTGCTGGCTTTGCAGAAACGAGCTGAGGCCTGCAGCGGTAAGACAGTTGTCCTGCACATACTTTCCAAGTGAACCAAGGGTTGCAGGAGCTGCCATGTTCAAAGCGGTACCGGCGGAAGAACGCCTGACGCCCGCAAAGCCGGCTATGGTGTCGGTTACTTTTCCAAGTTTGTCACCGAACAAAGAACGCAGCCATCCCATTACTGTTGTTCCCAGCCCACCGCCTGCGCCAGTTCCCAGCAGGCTGTTGATATTGCTCCAGGCATTGTTCCCGGCAGCATCCTTCACCATGGGCAGGAGGGCGGAAGATCCTCCGGAAGCATTCTTTCCCAGCAGTCCGATTAAAACAGCAGGAATCGCAGCTGTGAGCGCTTTAGAGATACCCTGCTCGCTTTCACCTGTCGCACTGGCAGCTTTGGTGATGAGGTCCTGCGGGATCATACTTTTTGCAGCGTCAATCAGGTTGAACGGCATAAGCGATCGTTTAGGTGACAACCGGGTAAGGCCGGAAAAGAGGGAACACATTAAGGTAGAGTTTTTACTAAAGGAGGAAAAAAATATTAGCATTCCTTTCCGGGCACATGGTGAATAACTTTCTAGGTGTATACCCTTGTTTTTTATCGATCTTCTTTTTAACTTGGTCGGGCGACCATAACACCTAACATTATTACAGCAAATCCACCTTCCTACCTTTTTGCCTGTTAATCCTGCGGGAAAGATCTTGAGTCCGGGCCGTGGGTATGTTTGGGAAACCGAACATTAAATTTGTTTAAGCTCCGTCTTCATGACGGAGCTTTTTTGTTTGCCAGCAGTCGTTGTTAAACCCTGTTATCTGAAATCTTTTTAACTGAGCCGTCAAGTTATATAAAGCATATAACCAGGCATCTGAATTCCCGACTTCAAACTTTAAACCGTTAAACTTTCAAACATCTTCTTCAGTATCTTACCAGAACAAATGCCATCACCACTTTCAAAAAAGATAGGCTTCTGGTCGGCCACCGCCATCATCACCGG
>JAGIAP010000092.1 GCA_017744805.1 Chitinophagaceae bacterium
CCTCTCATCTATCCGGAAGAAGTCTGTGATCCCTTTCACCAATGGCTCTTCGGGGCCAACCAATACCAGTCCGATCGAGTTTTGCAAAACGAAGTCCTTCACGGCGGGGAAGTCGGTGGCAGAGAGCGCCACATTGGTTCCGCATTGTGAGGTGCCTGCATTACCGGGAGCAATGAATAACTGATCGCAATGAGCACTCTGCGCTAATTTCCAGGCCAATGCATGTTCACGGCCGCCTGAGCCAAGTAGTAAAATGTTCATATATATTATGCTATCCTTTTTTGACCGTGCGAATTTCGGTATTCACCCTCGATTTGGCGAATTTTATTGATGAATCCGGCACCATGGTGAATTTTTCACTATTTTACGCCGCTAAAACGGATCGGACACAGCCGGAGGGCGGTTTAGCAGCGGGATTGTGTATCCCAACACACGTAGGCCTTATTCAGAAATCCAACCTCACTCCAGGCCTTGATCGACTGATCCATAACGATTGCACAACCCAAAATCCATATTATGAGCTCACCCGCTGCGGGAAATCCGGGAAAACATCCCCAAGGACTATTCGTTCTATTTTTTACAGAGATGTGGGAACGCTTCAGCTACTATGGCATGAGAGCCATACTGGTGCTGTACGTTGTAAACGGCCTGATGATGAAAGATGATTATGCCAACAATGGTGTATACGGTAGTTACACTGGTCTGGCCTTCCTTACTCCATTATTAGGGGGCTATTTTGCCGACAGGCTATGGGGCAATCGCCGCTCCATTATAGTAGGGGGCTTCATGATGGCGATTGGTCAGCTCCTCATGTTCTTCAGTGCTTCCGTGTATGAAAATGTTCCGCTTGCTCATACTATCATGTGGTTTGGATTAGGGGTACTGGCATTGGGAACAGGTTTCTTCAAACCTAATATCTCCTCCATGGTAGGTCACCTCTATCCAAAAGGTGACAAAAGGCTCGACTCTGCCTATACCATTTTTTATATGGGTATCAACCTGGGCGCCTTCATCGGACCTTTGATCTGCGGTGGACTGGGCGAATTGTACGATGCCAATAAAGAACCCGTCCGCGAAGCTTTCAAATGGGGATTTATGGCTGCCGCGGTAGCGATGGTGTTCGGTACAGTGTTCTTCATCTTTCTGAAAAATAAATATGTAGTGGACCCGATGGGAAATGGCATTGGTATCGGGCCCAACAAGAATAATGCAGTCAACGACCTGGAATCAGCCCAAAAAGCAGAGACCACCCAATCTTCCTTTACCCAGGTAGCAATCTGGTCAGTTGTTGGCCTTGGTTTCTTCCTGCTTTTTAAATACGTGGTAGGGCTCGACCTGGTAGGGTCTTTCATTTTCAGTATCGCCATTGCAGTGTCTTGCCTGATCGGTACAGACCCATCCCTGTCAAAAGCTGAAAGAGGCCGGGTATATGTCATCTTCATCTCAGCCTTCTTCGTGATCTTCTTTTGGGCTGCCTTCGAGCAGGCGGGATCTTCACTCACCCTTTTCGCTCAAAGGAATACCAACCGTAATTTCGTACTGCATACCTCCATGGGAACCGCAGTGCTGTTCATACTGGCGATTGCCGCCATCCTTTATTTCTTCCTGCAAAGGATGATGGGCATTCCATCCGAACTTAAGAAATTGTTTGCCGGCCTGGCCATTGCCGCTATCGTTACCGCCGTATACTATTATATTAAAGGAACACCTTATGATCTTGAAGAGATCCCTGCCAGTTGGTTCAATAGTGTGAACTCGATGTGGCTGATCCTTTGTGCACCCTTCCTCAGTTATCTCTGGCAATTCCTCGGTAAGAAGAATATGGAACCATCTTCTCCCAAGAAGCAATCCTTTGGCTTATTATTGCTGGCTGCCGGTTACCTGCTGATCGCTTATGGAGTGAAAGATGTGATGGGACCTGTAAGCATGATGTGGTTACTGGGCTTGTACTTCCTGCATACTGTTGGTGAGCTCTGCCTTTCGCCAATCGGTCTTTCACTGGTGAACAAACTGGCGCCTGCCCGTTTCACTTCCATCCTGATGGGCGTATGGTTCCTCTCCAATGCTGTAGCCAACAAGTTTGCCGGTATCCTTGGTGCCTTGTTACCCAGCCAGGGCCCTACAAAATTCCTCGGCTATCAAATCAACAACCTATACGATTTCTTCATGCTGTTCGTGGTAATGAGCGCCATTGCCGCGGCATTGCTGTTCTCGCTGTCCTACTGGATGGAAAAAAGAATGGGCGACGTGAAATAGGATCATAAAATCAACGCTAAACTATGTCAGAACAAAAGTTTCAACCTTTCGTACCAGCCAGCATGAAGATGCCGGAATTCACCCTCAAGTCTGTGATAACAGGGGCGATCTTCGGTATCATCTTCGGTGCTGCAACCGTGTACCTCGCGCTGAAAGCGGGTTTGACCGTATCGGCGTCTATTCCCATTTCGGTGATGGCCATTACGCTCAGTCGCCTCTTCCTCAAAACCACCATCCTGGAGAACAATATCATCCAGACCACTGGTAGTGCTGGTGAGAGTATCGCTGCAGGTGTGGTATTCACGCTTCCCGGATTCCTTTTTCTGAGTGATCCTTCCAGTGCTGATTATTTCAACTATTTCACCATTCTGACCCTCGCCATCCTGGGTGGTTTCCTTGGGACCATGATGATGATCCCTCTTCGTCGCCCATTGATCGTGAAAGAACATGGCAACCTCCCTTACCCGGAAGGAACTGCCTGCGCTTCCGTTCTCAAGGCGGGTGAAAAAGGCGGCGACTTTGCCAAAACAGCCTTCCTCGGTCTGGGTGTAGCTATCGTGTATGCCTTCTTCCAGAAGATCCTGCACCTGATCGCTGAAACGCCTTATTTCATGACCAAACAGGCCAATAAATATTTCCCTTCTGCCAAATTGAGTGGAGAGATCACTCCTGAGTACCTCGGTGTAGGTTATATTGTAGGCCCCAAGATCGGTGGCGTACTGGTTGCGGGCTCCGTGCTTTGCTGGTTCGTGTTCATTCCATTACTGGCTTCACTGGTTGATCCTATGGCCATTGCCACACAACTCCAAAAGATAGGTTACCTGAAAGATATTGCAGTGGCTGGTGGTGCTGGTAACTGGGATCCCGTAAATAAAACATTCGGTGATTTCTCCCAGGCCATCTACCTCGCCTATGTTCGTCAGATCGGTGCAGGTGCAGTAGCAGCCGGTGGTTTCATCATGCTGATCAAAACCATCCCTACTATCATCTCTTCTTTCAAAGGCAGCCTCGGTTCTCTGAAAGGTGGACAAACCACTGAATCAGTAGAGCGTACCGATAAAGACCTTTCTATGAAAGTGGTTGGGTTTGGTATTCTTGGTTTGATTGCCCTGATCACATTACTGAATGTAATTCCTGGTGATGGATTCTTAAGCAAACTCATGATCGGGATCCTGGTTGTGATCTTTGGCGCCTTCTTCGTAACAGTTTCCAGCCGTATCGTAGGGCTGATCGGCTCTTCCAATAACCCTATCAGTGGTATGACCATTGCCACTATCATGGGTACCTGCCTGGTGTTCATCGCCGTGGGCTGGACTGGTAAGATTTATGAACCAATGGCCCTGGTTGTTGGTGGCCTGATCTGTATCGCAGCAGCCAATGCCGGAAATACTTCTCAGGACCTTAAAACGGGTTACATTGTAGGAGCTACTCCTAAATTCCAACAGCTTTCATTGTTTGTTGGCGCTATCGTTTCTTCTATTGTGATCGGTCTTACCATTAAGGTACTGGATACCCCCACCCCTGAAATGGTGAAAGATGGAATTCAACACGCAATTGGTACTACCTCGCTCCCTGCCCCTCAAGGTACGCTGATGGCTACCTTGATCAAAGGTATCCTGGGAGGCAATCTCGATTGGCAGTTCGTGCTTGTAGGTGTATTCATCGCTATCTTCATAGAGCTTTGCGGAATCAAAGCCCTGAGCTTCGCCATCGGTATCTATCTGCCGCTGGCTACTACCCTGCCTATCTTCATCGGTGGTATGATCCGTGGTATCGTAGACAGCAGGAAGAAGAAAAAAGGCGACCTGGTTGAAGGCGCTGAAGAAGATCTCCAGAAAGGTAATCTCTTTGCCACCGGCCTGGTAGCAGGCGGCGCCATCGCAGGTGTGATCGTGGCCTTCTTGTCTGCGAATACGGGTATCCGTGATGGATTGAAAAAGATCAGTGTGGAGCATGGTCTTACCGAAAGCATGGGAGAAACTGGTTATTACCTGTTGGGAGCCGGCTTCTTTGCGCTGATGGGATATATCCTCTATAAAGTGGGTATGAAGAAAACAGTGACACTGTAATTTCTCCTTTCAAATATGTGAAACGAGTGCACCACCTGTGCACTCGTTTTTTTATGGCCATCAAACACCGGCTTTTTTGTAGCTTTGCCCCGCCTACCCTGATCCCGCAGCTCCTGCCACAGCCACTGTTCCCAACAGTGCAGGATAAGAGGATTATCAGTTCATTCCTGGAAAACCACTAGTCTTTTATCTGTAATCATTGTAAACCTATTTAGAGAAAATGAAACGTTTTATCTTGTCCTTGCTCATTGTTCCTCTTTTCTTTTCCTGTCAGAAAGCTGATGACCAGATCCCTGAGAATAACGGGCCCGTATTTGTGACTGAATACGAGAACAATTATGGCACTTTCAAACTTAGTTATAACGCAAAGAATATATTGTCTAAAGTAGAATACTGGACGGAAGGCGCCTATTCATCAGCATTGTACCTGAACCAGGTAATAGAATACAATTACAGTAATGATAAGCTCACAGGCTATACCACCAGGCAGGGAGGAGAAAACACGCCTCCCGGCGATCCTGTCCTGACCAGCTTCGTATTCGACGATAAGGGACATATCACCCAGTCTGTAAGCAAGAATGTTAAAGTAGCTGATTGGAAAACCAATGCAGATGGCAAACCCACTGCACGTATCATCTCTAATGGCCCTTCGTATGAATGGGAGTACACCACTGAAGGGAATATCAAATTCCACTATCAGACATTGGGTGGCTCAGGTTGGTCAAGCACTGCATCGGGCAGCCTTAGTTACCATGCTGACAGCAATCCTTTTTATACAAATGGAACGGGAATGGCTTTATATGCTGCATTTGGTTATGTAGCGGGTAGTCCTGCTCATTTGATCCCACAAAACCTTGTTTCAAACATTCTGTCAGAATCAACGATGATCATCAATGACCCAGCTCCGGGCTCTACCACAAAGAACAGCTCCAACTCCAGCTATACATATACGAAAGACGCGAATGGATTGCTGAAAAACCTGATGATGGTATCTAAAAAGGAGGAGTTCCTGAACGGGGTAAAAACTAAAGGTTCAGAGAATAGCTATACTTATAAATTCACCTGCATCCGCAAATAATTATCCTTTTGGGATGAAAAAATTCAGTTCATCTTGAAAGGCACTATCATTTCAAAAACCGGGATATTCACCTGGAATTGCGTCTTGTTATTCAGGTTCTCCATTTGGTAAGTACCGTACATCTTCCCCATTTCACTTCTGAGATTGCATCCGCTAACATACTGGTATCGTTCACCCGGCTGAAGCGTTGGCTGTACCCCTACCACACCTTCGCCTTCTACTTCCCTGTTGCTGCCGTTACTATCTGCAATATACCAGTGCCGGCGATTCAATTTTACAGGGAAACGGTTATGGTTCTCGATGGTGATACGGTACGCAAACATATACTCGCCGGAAATGGGGTTGGAGTAGTCCGGCTGGTAAAAGGTTTCTACGCTGATCTCTATGCCCTCAGAAATTTTGGATACCATGTACTGCAGTTTCACTTTACTATTAAAGGTAATAAAAAATCGAGGCTACCTGAAGGAAATAGATACAATTTTAATGGGGTTTAATCAACAAGCAGTATACCTTTGCCTACCGTAAAGCCGAAACATACAATCAATTATTTATATATGAAAATAGCTGTAGCCAAAGGTGATGGCATTGGCCCGGAGATAATGGATGCCGTGCTGAAGATCTTTGAAGCCAATAAAGTACCCCTGGAATATGAATTGGTTGAAATGGGTAAATGGGTGTTCGATAAGGGTTTCTCCAATGGAATGACCCCCGAAGCCCAACACACCATCGAAAACCTCGGTATCCTTTTCAAAGGACCGATGGAAACGCCCAAAGGGAAAGGCGTAAAGAGCGTGAACGTTACTGCCCGTAAAACCTGGAATACCTACGCCAACAAACGCGTATTCCAGACCCTCCACGGTGTGGACACTGTTTTCTCCAAAGCAGGCATTCCCATCGATATCACGGTTGTTCGTGAGAACATTGAAGATACTTACGGTGGTATCGAGCATATGCTTACGCATGATGTGGCCCTTAGCCGCCGCTTCATTACCCGCCCCGGTTCACTCCAGGTGATCAAGTACGCTTTCGAAATGGCCAAGAAAAAAGGCGCCCGCCGTATCACCTGCGGTCACAAAGCGAATATCATGAAGATCACCGACGGTCTCTTCCTGGAATGCTTCTACGAAGTAGCCAAAGAATACCCCGATCTCAAGTCCGATGATGTGATCGTGGACGACCTCTGTATGAAACTGGTTACCCGCCCCGATACTTTCGATGTGGTGGTGCTTACCAACCTGCAGGGTGATATCGTGTCCGATCTCTGTGCTGGTCTGGTTGGTGGCCTGGGCTTTGCTCCCTCTGCCAATATCGGTGACCATATCTGTATCTTCGAAGCCGTTCACGGAACTGCTCCGGATATCGCAGGTAAGAATATCGCCAATCCTACGGCTCTCCTGCTCAGTGGTATCGCCATGTTGCGCCACCTGGGCCTGATGGAGAACGCGGCCATCATCGAGAACGCCCTGCTCTACACACTGGAACAAGGTTTACGCACCGGCGATTTCGGCGACAAGAGCAAAGCACCCCTCAATACCACACAATTTGCAGAAGCCATTATCGGTAATTTCGGTAAGAACCCTGAACAGGGCATGAAGGAATTGCTGCCCAATATGCCCGTAACACAGACCGTGTTCAAGCTGGAAAAGAACCCCATGCTGGTTTCCAAAGAAATGGAAAACGAGAAGATCGTGGGTGTTGACCTCTTCATCGAAAGTGATGAACAACCCGATATGATCGCAAAGAAATGCCAGCGCCATGCAGGAGTGAAATTCAACCTGATCAATATCAGCAACCGCGGAACGCAGGTATGGCCTACAGGCTCTATCTACACCAACCTGGTGAACCAGTACAATGTTCGCTTCGAAAGCCTGGACGGATCCGCATTACACCAGCAGGATGTCCTCGGTCTCTACGTGAGCCTCAGCGGTGATTTCAAGATCTGTTCTTCAGAATTATTGAATATGTGGGGAGAGAAGAGAGCGTATAGCCTCGCGCAAGGTCAGTAAGCATAACGTATTGATATATACGAAAAAGGTTGCACCGGATCGGTTGCAACCTTTTTTGTTGGGTTGGCTCAGGCCGCCTACCGGCGAGCAACGGGCACTGCGGTCATCCTCCTACTCTTTTTGTTTTGCTATATCCGTTCTTTTGCAGGAACTGCATCACTTTTTCACGCTGATCACCCTGGATGATGATCTCCCCATCCTTCACGGAACCGCCGGTGCCGCAGAAATTCTTGAGTTGTTTGCCGAGGGCTTCCAGGTCATCGTTGGTTCCAATGAAACCATACACCAGGGTCACCACTTTGCCGGCGCGCTGCTTACTGTCGAGCTGCACACGCAATTGCTGTTGCGCTGGCGCCAGCGTATCGGCCTCTTCAGCGCTTTCCTCTTCGAATTTGAAATTGGGGTCGGTGCTGAAAACAAAGCCCCTGTTATCGCCCTTATTTTTCTTTGACATGATTTGATGAATTAGGGTTGTGCAATGAACATCCAATTACAGGAAACTGCGCATATTGCTCAAGGTAAGTTACACGAATTTCGCCTTCAGGCTCAGGTCCAGGCTCTTTGCCTGATGGATCAAAGCGCCTACACTGACAAAATCCACACCCGTTTCTGCAAAGGCAACGATGGTATCGAGATTGATGCCTCCGCTGGCTTCCGTTTCATATTTTCCATCAATGATCTTTAGTGCTTCACGAAGCTGGTCCGGCGTGAAATTATCGAGCATGATGCGATCCACTTTTCCAAATGCCACTACCCGCTTCACTTCATCCAGCGATCTCGTTTCCACTTCTATCTTCAGCCCCGGTTTCACTTCCCTTACATAGCGATATGCCCTTTCGATGGCCTGTTCAAGGCCGCCGCTGTAATCTATATGGTTATCCTTGAGCATGATCATATCATACAGTCCCATCCGATGGTTTACGCCTCCGCCGATGCGCACCGCTTCTTTTTCCAGCAACCTGAAATTGGGCGTGGTCTTTCGCGTGTCCAATACACGGGTATGGTATCCTTTGATCTTGTCCGTGTATTGGCGGGTAAGGGTAGCGATACCGCTCATGCGTTGCATGCAATTCAGTACCAGTCTTTCGCATTGAAGGATGGTGTATACGGAAGCGCTCACTTCAAAAGCGATCTCCCCTGTTCTCATTTCATCCCCATCTTTCTTGAAAGCTGTGAACTGCACGGATGGCTCTTTGTACCGGAATATCTTTTCCGCTATCTCCATGCCTGCGAGGATCCCATCCTGTTTGATCTTGAGTACGGCGATGCCTTTTGTTTCTGCAGGGATGCTGCTGAGCGTGGAATGATCGCCATCGCCGATATCTTCCTGCAGGGCCGCCTTAACGAGTATATCCAGTTGTTCGTCGAATGAAAGCATAGAGCGCAAAGGTACTGAACTAAAAAACAAAAAGACCTGTAGCATTGGCTGCAGGTCTTCAAGTGTTTTCAGGGATAATAAGTTGAAGGTGCTTATTCGGTCAGGAGCTCGAAGCCCAATTCCTGCACTACCTGTTGATCACCTTTCTGCTTCATGTAGAATTTGGTGCGGTAATTACCATTTTTGGTTTGCAGGGTTCCAATACAGAATTGAGCGCCATTCTGTTCACCTTTATGCTTTACCTGGAAGTTCTTTACTCCGTTGCTGGCAAAAAAGTCCTTCAGAATGATCTCTGCCTGACTTTTGCTGTAGTTATCGCTCTTGTTTGGAAGAGAGATATCAACCCTGCCATCAAAATACTTCGACAATTGAGCGGCATTTCCACTTTTCAGGGCTGCTACTACATCTTCAATTGAATAGAATCTTGTAGTAAAGGATACCAGGAAAAGCGATACAAGCATCGTCGCAATTCCCAGAGTCTTTTTCATAGTCAACCTTTTTATTTTCGAGGTAAAAATTGCTAAATCCATGCCAAAGTAAGAATACGTTGAAAAATTACTAGCAAATGGGTATTCCATTACCTTTGCTCTTTCAATCAACAAATCTAACACAATCATTCCGTTATATGACTACCAGCAAAGCAATACTGATCATTATGGATGGATGGGGCCTTGGAAAAGTGCAGGCTTCCGATGCCATTCAGCATGCAAATGTGCCCTTTGTGTCATCCCTGTACAACAAATACCCGCATACTACCCTGGTTACCTGTGGTGAACTGGTTGGACTGCCAGACGGACAGATGGGTAACAGCGAAGTAGGGCATCTCAACCTGGGCGCCGGCAGGATCGTGTACCAGGAGCTGCAAAGGATCAATGTTGCCATCCGCGAAGGTGAACTGCAACAGCACCCTGCCCTGCTGAACGCTATCCGCTATGCGCTGGACAATAAAAAACCTCTCCACCTCCTGGGCCTCGTCAGCGATGGCGGCGTTCACTCCCATATCGATCACGTCAAAGCCATTGTTTCCGTTTGTGCCGAACAGGGGCTCAAAGAAGTGTATATCCATGCCTTCACAGACGGCAGGGATACCGATCCAAAGAGCGGATTCGGATTTCTTACAGACCTTCAGAACCACCTGGATGTAACCACCGGCAAGATCGCTACCGTAAGCGGGCGTTATTATGCCATGGACCGCGACAAGCGCTGGGAGCGCGTTCAACTCGCCTATGACGCCATGGTGAAAGGAATAGGAGAGATGAAACCCGATGCACTGGAAGCTGTGCGTGAGTCATATGCACTTAATGTGACCGATGAATTCATCAAACCTGTCGTGATCACTAATGCTGATGGATCACCTGTTGCCACCATCAAGGACGGGGATGCAGCTATCTGCTTTAATTTCCGCACTGACCGTTGCCGTGAGATCACTACTGTTCTCACTCAACAGGATATGCCCGATCATGGAATGAGGAAGCTGGACCTGAATTACACCACCATGACCGAGTACGATGCCACTTTTAAAAATGTGCATGTGATCTTCGAGAACGACAATCTTCACAACACGCTCGGAGAAGTGCTGGCCGCCAATGGAAAGAAACAGATACGCATAGCCGAAACTGAAAAATACCCGCACGTTACCTTCTTCTTCAGCGGAGGAAGGGAAGAACCATTTGAAGGCGAAACCCGTCTCATGGCGCCTTCTCCCAAAGTAGCCACTTACGACCTGAAGCCCGAAATGAGCGCTTATGATATCGTGGACCTGATCATTCCCGAGATCGAAAATCAATCAGCGGATTTCATTTGTCTGAACTTTGCCAATGCAGATATGGTAGGCCATACAGGCGTTTGGGAAGCAGTGATCAAAGCCGTTGAAACGGTGGACAAATGTGTTGAGCGTGTGGTGACTGCTGCCATCAACAATGGCTATACAGTATTCCTCACGGCCGATCATGGCAATGCGGACTATATGATCAACAGTGATGGTACACCCAATACGGCGCATAGTCTCAACCTGGTACCGCTCTTCGTGATCGGCAAGGATTTCAGGGGAACATTGAAGCCGGGGAAACTGGGAGATATTGCCCCCAGTATCCTTACCGTGATGGGGCTGCCCATTCCAAAAGAAATGACAGGAGAAGTATTGATCAGTCAGTAAGAGATTGCCGGACTGCATTGTACAAATAACAAAAAAATGGAAGCGGAACTGCCGGCGGGGCGTTCCGCTTTTTTTCAGGAACTCCCGCCGCTCGCCTCCGCACCCCGATCCCCATGCCCTATCGGTCAAATCCCCTGTTTCAGCGATTATTCTCCCTGTTTTTTTGAGACCCACGCAGCTATTAGTGCCAAAAATTGTCTAAATTAGAGGGCAACCAAACGGCTCATATGACCGA
Source organism: Chitinophagaceae bacterium (assembly GCA_017744805.1). Lineage (GTDB taxonomy): Bacteria > Bacteroidota > Bacteroidia > Chitinophagales > Chitinophagaceae > Pseudobacter. The sequence goes on from JAGIAP010000092.1 coordinate 11,178, forward strand.
AGAAGCCATACTTCAAGGCTGTTTACGTAATAACACGACTGCCCAGCGGGAACTCTACCAACGCTTCAGCCCCCGCATGCTGTCGGTATGTTACAGGTTTGCCCACAACAGGGAAGATGCAGAAGATATGTTGCAGGAAGGTTTCATTAAAGTGTTCTCCCAGATACACACCTTCCAGAACAAAGGAGCCTTTGAAGGATGGATAAGAAGGATCATGGTTCATACCTGCATCAACCATCTTAAGAAAAATAAGAAGTTCAATGAAAGCGTGGATATCATCCATGCCAATAGTGTACAGGTAAGGGAAGAATCCGTCCCCTCCATTGTCCAGGCGAAGCAGGTTGTGGAATGCATCCGCTTATTACCGATAGGTTACAGAACAGTGCTCAACCTTTATGCTATCGAAGGTTACACGCATAAAGAGATCGCTGAAATGCTGGATATCGAGGAAAGTACCAGCCGGTCACAATACACGCGCGCCAAACAAATGCTGGAGGACGTTCTTATCAGAAAGAAGATCATACAAAAACCGAAAGAAAAAGTCAACTGGCTGGGGATCGCAAGTGGTCAATAAGGTCCGCAGTTTATAAGTGCTTATCCAACACCTTTGAAAATTCCAAAAAACCCGTACAAACACAAAAAGCATTATGGAGCGCGGTTTTTACAATGATGACTTTGAGCAACTGATCAGGCAAAAAGCTGACCAATACAAAATGTTTCCTTCCGATGGCGTCTGGAAAGGGATACATCGCTCATTGCACACGCGCAGAAAATGGTACGGTCTCGGTCTGTTGCTTTTCCTCGCCGGCATCAGTTACCTGGCATCGCTTCAACTGATGGCCCCCTCCACGCCCGCTAAAAAGATACAGACCCATATCCCTTCTTCAAAACTTAACAGTAGCCCCAATATAGCTGCTTCCAATACGATTACCGGCCCCGTTGCCGCCAACCTGGATCAATCAGGTGCCGGTCATAACAATACAGGATTCTCCGTTTTCAGTGCTACCCCCTATATTGGTAGCAATAACAACGGAGGCAATAGCCTTCCCGCAACGGAAACTGTTTCCACCTACCCTTCCGAGCCGGAATTGCCACATACCATCGTGATCACGGAACTGCCGGAACAAACCATCGTGGATGAGATCTATGTAGAACAGCCCCGGAAGAACCTGGTAGCACAAAGGAACACATCCCCTGCTATCATCCCTCTGTATCCCGGTCAAACTGAAGAAGCCCCTGCTACAGGCCTGGCGCTGGTTACAGACAGGAAAGGAATAGAAGTGGGTACCCATGAGATCAAACGTCTTCCCAATTCAACAACCGCCAATCCTCAGAAAGCCGGAAAGGCTGAAGATGAAAAGAGGATCAACTGGCTCCAGGAATATGCAGTATACGAGCTAACGCCTCCGCCTATGCGCAGATGGGCCTGGCAGATCGCCTTCTCTCCCACTATGAATTACCGTAGGCTTACGAGCAGTAAGAATATGAACGACCAGCTCGATGTCAAAGGTCTTCCCGCCGGAGCCATCGAAGGAAAACCAGAAACATTGGTCAGCCATCAGCCGGCATTGGGCTTTGGTTTGGGGTCATCACTCGTGTATACCATCAACAAGAATATGCGTTTCAAGGTGGGTATCGATTTCAGGTACCAACGCTATGGTATCAAGGCCTACGCGGCACCGGTTCCGGAAACCGGCAAGATCCAACTGGATATGGCAGGCAAACAGCCAGACAGCCTCCTGGGCATTACCCGCCTCCGCAATTTCAGCGGCAGCAAGGCCGAGGATATACAGAACCAGTACTTCCAGTTAGCAGCGCCTATTGGCCTGGAAGTAACGCTGCTCGGCACCGAAAAGCTCCAGTTGAATATCGCAGGCACCATTCAGCCTACCTACCTGCTCAACCGGAACTCATACCTCATCACTACCGATTTCAAGAACTATATGCGCGCCCCCAGCCTCGTTCGCCGCTGGAACGTGAACGCGGGCGCAGAGATCTTCCTGAGTTACAAAACCGGCGACCTGAAATGGTCCTTCGGCCCCGAACTGCGTTATCAACTGGGTAGCACATATGCCAGGGAATACCCCATCCGCGAATACCTGATGGAGTATGGCATCAAGATCGGCGTTACAAAAACCCTCCGATAAGCTGTTGCTTCCAGCCATCCAATTACTTATTTTTACCGGATGAAACTGAACCTGATGATCCTGGCCTTCAGCAGTTGCCTGGCCATCCTTTCCTGCAAAGAAAAACCAGCCCAGGCACCGGCTGAAACACCCACTGCTCCTGCCACACCGGATAAGCCGATCACTTACCTTCCCGTTGGCGACCTGATCAGGGAAGATATCCGCCGGGTAGACTCCTTCGCTGCCGGTATCCTGGTCAAAAAAGAAGGCGCTAAGAAAGATTCTTCCTATATCGATATTAAAGCCTTCAAAAAACTGGCTGAACAGTTCCTGACGCCAGAGCTGGACTCCGCCAATTTCGCAAAGAATTTCGGCCAGGAATCGTTCATGGACCAGACCACTGAATTGATCAATTTCATCTATCCCGCAAAAAATGAGACCAGCACGGTCCGCAAAGTGGTGGTGTATATCAAACCTTCTCTCACTATCGATAAAGTGAACAGGATCTATATCGAAAAAGCACTCAGGGAAGGCAACGATTATGTGCAACAGAAACTTACCTGGGTGATAGAGAAATACTTCTATATCCTCACCATCAGGCACCCGGAAAAAGGCGATCCCGTAACCAGCGTGGAAAAAGTGATCTGGGACCCGCAAAGCTACGCCGATTAAGAATTCCGGGCATTCCGTACCTTCGTGGTACAGACTATGACGGCACAGGAATTTCAGCAGCAGTCCCATAAGATCCCCACCGATCCGGGCATTTACAAATACTACGATAAACAGGATAATCTCCTGTATGTGGGTAAGGCCAAGAGCCTGCGGAAACGTGTGAGCTCTTATTTCAGCAAAACCTTCACCTCTTACAAAACACATGAGCTGGTACAGCGTATCGCGCGTATCGAGTTCACCATCGTTGACTCCGAGCAGGATGCATTCCTGCTGGAGAATTCGCTGATCAAACAATTCCAGCCACGCTACAATATCAACCTGAAGGACGATAAGACCTACCCTTATATCGTTCTCAAAAAAGAACCATTCCCACGCGTATTCCTGACCCGCCGCCGTATCAACGACGGATCCGAATACCTCGGCCCTTTCACTTCCGTGGCCCGTGTTCGGGAATTGCTGGATTTCATCCGTACCAATATTCCCCTCAGGACCTGTAAGCTCAACCTAACGGAAACTAATATTCGAAAACACAAGTTCAAGGTCTGTCTCGAATACCATCTCGGTAATTGCAAAGGCCCCTGTGAAGGATTGCAATCCGAAGAGGATTACCAGGAAGGCCTGGACCAGGTGAAGAATATCCTTAAAGGGAATCTCAACCCGGTTATCCAGCATTTCAGGCAGGAGATGAAGGCCGCAGCGGAGCAACTCGCTTTTGAGAAGGCGGCACTGATCCATAAAAAGATCGAGCACCTGGAGCAATACCAGGCTAAGAGCATCATCGTATCCAACAGGATGATGACGGCTGATGTATTCTCCATCCTTCGCGACAATGATCTTGCCTACGTGAACTACCTGATGATGGAGAATGGCTCCATCGTACAAACGCATACCGTGCAACTGGAAACGCACTTGGATGAAACGGATGAAGAAGTGCTGGCATTCGGTATCGCGCAACTGCGCTCCACCTTCAATAGCCTGGCGGCAGAGATCATCGTTCCCTTCCCCATCATCTACGATGAGCCTGGTGTAGTGATCACCATCCCGAAAGGTGGTGACAAGAAAAAATTGCTGGATCTCTCCGAAAAGAACGTGAATTATTTCCGCGAGGAACTGTTCAAGAAAAAGATATTGCAACTGGAAGGCAAGGACGATATGGAGAGAAAGAAAGTGTTGTACCAGTTACAGGATGATCTTCAACTGCCTGAAGTGCCCGTGCACATTGAATGTTTCGATAACTCCAATTTCCATGGCAGCTACCCCGTGTCCGCCATGGTCTGCTTCAGAGACGGCATTCCCAGCAAAAAGGATTATCGCCATTACAATGTGAAGACCGTTCAGGGCATCAACGATTTCGCCACTATGAAAGAGGTTGTTGGCAGACGTTATAAACGATTGATGGATGAAGGAGCCGACCTTCCTCAACTGGTGATCATCGATGGTGGCAAAGGCCAGTTGGGTATGGCCCTGGAAGCCATCGAAGAGCTGGGCCTGCAGGGCCGGATGACGCTGGTGGGCCTGGCCAAGAATGAAGAAGAGCTTTTCTTTGCGGGCGATCAGCAAAGTCTCAAACTTCCCTACAACAGCGAGAGCCTGAAACTGATCAGAAGGATCAGGGACGAGGTGCACCGTTTCGGTATTACCTTCCATAGAAAGAAAAGAAGCCAGGGCACTTTCAAGAATGAGCTGGAACAGATCAAGGGTATCGGCAAGAATACGGCCGATCAGTTGCTAAAAGAATTCCGGAGTGTGAAGCGGGTGAAAGAAGCGGGTGAAGAGGCGATCGCGAAGCTGATCGGTGCGAGTAAGGCAAAGATCGTTGCGGCTCATTTCAAGGCCGTTGGGAATACAGGCAACAATTTATCCGTACATAATACTGAAGCGGAAATTAATGGCACTACAAACGCTCAGGATAAGTTCTCTGAGAATATATCTGACAATGAAGGATCAGCTCCGGGTCCTTCGGAAGATCCGCAATAAGGATCTGAAAAGAAAAGATCATTGTAACTGGTTATGGGGAAGGCGGTTGATGCGGGAGTGGAATGCCTTAAAAAAATAAGGGGCCCGGATAGACATCCAGCCCCGTTTTTAAAATCCAATATCCTATGAAAAACCAGTGTAAAAATAGTGAATAGGCATCACAAAACAATAACGGAACTGGGTATTTTCCAAAAATCTTATAGGTGCTTGAACTAAAACCGCCCTCAGGCTGAGGCATTTATAAACATTTGCATAAAAAAAGCGGCATCGTATTTTTACGATGCCGCCTTTTTATTATCAGTTTACACTATGTCTTAATATGACCACAGGTCCTGTTCGTAGTTGAAGATCTTATCTTTTACATTTTCTCCTTCGAGTAATGCGAGGATCGGATCTTTCACGTAGTTCTTGATGAACAGATCGTTCGGGTTGTTGATGGTAGATTTGATGATCCTGCTGGAGAACATGCGGCTCTCGAACAGTTCTTCCCAACTCATCCTGGATCCGAAGTTACGGCCATTGTAAACTTCATACTTGGCGAATGTAGCGCGGAGATCAGGATAGTAAACCCAGAATACCGGGGTAACGTCGCGGAAGGAGCCATCTTCATTGTAGATAGATTTCAGCGGGGCGATACCGAGGATGCGGGTGAAGAGACGGGAAGACTCCTTATCGAAGATCACGTCTTCTTTGATCCAGTAACGCTCAACGGATTTGTCAGGATCGAATTCGTTGATGATAATGGTATCTTTCATCAGCCCTTTGGAACCGTCCTGGTCATTTACCAGATCAGGCACCTGGATGGGTTGTGGC
>JAGIAP010000093.1:0-12794 GCA_017744805.1 Chitinophagaceae bacterium
GATTTTTGGTCGGCTACACCAATACCTTCAAGTATAAAGGCGTTGAGCTTACGGCCTTCTTCACCTATGCTGGAGGGCATATGATCAATAACTCGCTCAATCGTTACCTCAATGCCTTCAATACCTGGGGCAATATGGGCGTCGATTATTTCAACGGATACTGGACGCCCACCCGGCCGAGTAACCGATATCCCGCACCCCGTGTAGGTAGCCCTTATGCCAATGGTGATGGTACCGATGCCAACCTGCAAAAAGGAGATTACCTGCGCCTCCGCAATATCGAGCTGGCTTATAATTTCTCTGCAGACAGTTGGCTGCGTCATATCAAATCAACAGGACTTCGTGTATACGCCGCCGTTCAGAATGCATATACCTGGACGCGCTTCACCGGCTTCGATGTTGAGTCTGGCGATAATACCAACCCATATCCCAATGCCAGAACATTCATGGCTGGCGTTACTATCAACTTCTAATCAATTGCTATATGAAAAAGAATTATTTCATCATACTGGTTGCTTTGCTGGCACTGAGCAGTTGCAAAAAGTTCCTGACCGAAAATCCGCGTAGTATCCAAACACCGGAGAATGCTTACAATACCCCCGAGGATTGGCAGAAAACGCTGAATGCAGCCTATGGTGCCATGCAGCGTGTATTCGTTGGCAAATACACCATCACGCTCGGCGAATTCGGGACTGATGAAGTGGAGCCCTATGATCTCGGCTGGGCCGCTTATTCAGAGCTCAAGATGTATACTTTCAATGCAGGCCATCCATTTTTCCAGGATCATTATCGTGTTTGTTATGAAGGGGTAAAAAGAAGCAATGCCGTTATCGATATGCCATCAGGCGTGGTGGATGGCGCTACGCGCGACCTGATGGTGGCGCAGGCCAAATTCCTTCGTGCTGTTTATTATTTCGACCTGGTGAAAATGTACGGTGGCGTTCCTCTCTGGACAAAATCCTCCATCGATGGAGAGATCATGAAACCACGCTCCACCGTTGACCAGGTGTACCAACAGATCACGCAGGATATGAAAGATGCTGAAGCCGTTCTTCCCCCCACCTGGTCCAATGCAGCCGATAAAGGCAGGGCCACCACCTATGCGGCATCCGCCTTCCTCGCCCGCATCTACCTCCAGTGGGGCAAGCCTGCAGAGGCCATTCCCTATTGCAATAAGCTCAGCGGCAAATTCCATTTGTACGATAACCTCAAAGATATTTTTGATCCAAAGAACAAGAATGCCGAATACGAGAACATTTTCGAAGTGCAGTTCCGGCACTCGGGATCATGGGGGCTTGAAGGCAGCATCCAGCATAGCTACTGGGGGCCCCGTGGTGTGGGTGGCCCTACCAATTTCGGCGGCTGGGGCGGATTTGGCGCTACCAATTATGTGTACAATAGCTTTGCGAATAATGATAAACGAAAGAACGCTTTCTTCCTGACAACATACAAAGGCGTAACGCAATCGCCTGCCACCAACAATAAATTCTGGGATCCTGAGTTCGGCAACGTGATCGAGGATGATAACCTCAATTTCACCCTGATCCGCTATGCAGATGTGTTGCTGATGAAGGCAGAGGCGCTCAATGCCACCAATGATCAGTCCAGCGCCAAGTACGATGCGCTCAACGAAGTGCGCCGCCGTGCCGGTATCGGAGACATCACGGCTGCCGATAATCTCTCGCAATCCCAATTTGCGGAAGTGGTGCTGCAGGAAAGGCTGCATGAGCTTTGCTTTGAGCACCTGCGCCGATTTGATCTGCTCCGTTTTGGAAAGTTGAAATCATATCTCAAAGACCGTATGGGTATCGATATCCAGGATTATCATGTATTGTATCCGATCCCACAGGCAGCCATGGATGCCAATGAGGCCATCAAAGAGAATAATACTGGTTACTAATCTTCTAAACAGTAAGCAATGAAAGCAAATTCGTTCATACAAAAGGGGCTGGCAGTGGCTTCATTCGCCCTGCTGGTTGCAGGTTGTAAGAAACCAGGACCGGAAGTATTCCCCGACATAGAAGTACAGCCTAAAGTGGAAGTGGCCAATGGCATTGTAACGGTCCATCCCGCTGAATATACGGGCGCTATCCGTAATCCGATGAAAGGCTTCAGGGAGTTCATCGGGGCCGGCATCGATCCCAAACGTGCCGACTATCCTTATCCCTATGGCACACTCATCAAAGAGTATATGCAATGGAATATGCTGGAGAACAATGCCGCCGACGGCGTGGATAAGATCATTGCGTATAGCAATCACCGTTGGGAAGGAGTGGAAGATATCAATATGAAAGTGATCCCACGCATTTACATCGTTTGGATGGAGCCCTGGCATGGAGGCGTGGCCAAGAATACTTATACCAATCATCCTGATGACCTCAACGGATGGCATTGGCCTGCTGATATCCCCGGGGAAACGCGCCCTGCGGATCCCAGCCAACCCATCACCGGTGGTTATTTCCATCCCACATTCCAGGACCGCGTGAAAGCGCTGGTGGCCAAGGCCGGCCAGGCATGGGACAATGATCCCCGCGTAGCGTATGTAGAGATGGGCATCATCGGAGAATGGGGCGAACAACATGATCCGGACATTACTACTTACTGGGCGCCTCACGATGAGCCTGCGCATGTAGCCAATCGTACCTGGGTGCCGGGCATCGAGAAAACCCTGGGCGATGCATTCCGCGATGCCTTCAGGAATAAAAAAGTGATGGTCCGTTACGCCTATGATTTCAAGGACTATGAGTTCGGCATCTATTGGGATAGCTGGAGCCAGCCCGAAGAAGATGTTCGTGGTTATGGTGAAATGAAAAAACTGGGTAACCGCTGGAAGACACAGCCGATCGGTGGTGAGATCACCTGGAACTGGGGAGGCCTTTCCAAATTCCATTCATTTGAGGAAGTGGTGGCCGATGCCAATACGAGATCAACTGTGATAGAACAGATCCGCAACCTCCATAACAATCACCTGGGAGGCATTACCTGGGCGGATTTCAATAACACCCAGTTCAAAGTGAATGCAGAGCTTTTGCAAAAAAGTATGGGGTATAACTATGTGTTGTCCGATTTCCAATATCCTGGAAAAATAGAAAAGAATAAACCCTTCAAGGTGGCCTTCAAAGTAATGAACAATGGCTCATCTCCTTTTTACTATAACTGGCCTGTGGAGATATCCCTGCTGAATAAACGCACAAAGAAGAAAGTATGGAGCAAAACACTGGATGGTGTGAATATCTCTGAATGGATGCCCGGCGATGACTGGGATAAGGCCACCAACAAATACAAGGTAGCGCCCCCTGTATACCAGGTGGAAAAAGAGATCACTCTCGATACTGATCTGCCGGAGCAGGAGTATGTGATCGCCGTATCAGTGCTCGATCCTGCAGGCATGGAGCCTTCGCTCCGGTTTGCCGTACAGAACTATTTCACCGGAGGGCGTCACCCCATGGGATATATCGGTATCGGCAAAGAGCTGGCCACCTATGAGATCCCCGAAACCGATTTCCGGGATATGAAAGAAGACCGGACCCTGAAATACAAAAAGCAATAGCAGACATGATCCGTACAATCAAGACGATAACAGTATTGCTGGGACTGACGGTGGCGGGAGCGAATGCAGCAGCACAGTCAGGGCCGGCAGTGCTGAAAGATGGAATGGTGCAGGTGCAGTTGGATGAGTACCAGCCTGCATTCCGGAATCCGATGAAAGGTTTCCGTGAATTCTTTCAATCTGGCGTGGATAAAAAGAGAAGCGAATATCCATATCCGTATGGAACGCTTAGCAAAGAATATATGCAGTGGAATATGATCGAGGATGACCCCACTGATGGAGTGGATAAGATCATTGCCTATAGCAATCATCGCTGGAAAGGAATGGAAGCGATGAATATGAAAGTTATTCCGAGAGTCTACCTGGTATGGGTAGAGCCGTGGCATGGCGGGCGCCCCAAAGATCCCAACAATCCGGATGATCTGTCAGGAACACATTGGCCAAAAGGAGTACCCGAAGAAAACAGTCCGTATAAGCAGAATGTTGGGAACTGGGGCGCCCACGTTGACCCGGCAGACAAAGCCAAACCCATTACCGGCGGCTATTTCGACCCTTCATTCCCTGACAGGGTGAAGAAACTGGTAGAAAAACTGGGCAAGGCCTGGGACAATGATCCGCGCGTTGCCTATGTGGAAATGGGTATCATTGGCGAATGGGGGGAGCAGCATGACCCGGACCTTTCCACCTATTGGGCTCCACATGATGAACCTGATCATGTAGCCAACAGAACCTGGATACCCGGTATGGAAAAGGTATTGGGCGATGCATTCTCCAAAGCATTCAGGAACAAAAAAGTGATGGTGCGTTACGCCTACGAGTTCAAGGACTACCAGTTCGGTATCTACTGGGATAGCTGGAGTCAACCTGAGGAAGAAGTACGCGGATATGGCGAAATGCGCAAGCTGGGCGACAGGTGGAGATCGCAGCCCATTGGTGGAGAGATCACCTGGAACTGGGGCAGCCTCGGTAAGTTCAAAAGTTTTGAACAGGTAGTGTTGGACCCTGAATTCTTCAATCTCACTATGAAGCAGATCCGCAATCTTCATTGCAATCACCTGGGAGGAATCACCTGGGCCAATTTCAATGAACCTGCCTTCGCCGCCACTGCATCAAAACTGCAGAAGGCTATGGGGTACCGGTTCGTATTGAACAAGGCTGCATATTCTCCCCGCGTGGATAATGGAAAAATGCTCAGACTGACATTCGATCTCACCAACACAGGATCATCTCCATTCTATTACAACTGGCCCGTACAGGTTTCTTTGCTGGAACCGAGGACCCTGCAGCCTGTATGGACCAGCACTTTGAAAAAAGTGAATATCAATGAATGGATGCCCGGCGATGAATGGGACGAAGCAAAACAGCAATACAGTATGGCGGCGCCTGTATATCATATCGATCAACAAATAAAACTGAATGGTGGATCGAAAGGGAAATATATCCTGGCGCTCAGCATCGTTGATCCTTCAGGCAATAAACCTTCCCTTCGCTTTGCAAATACCAGTTATCTTGCCGGCGGCTATACAGCGTTAGGTATGATCAGCGTGGGGCAGGATATCGACCAGTTCACTATTCCTGCATCCTGTATCAGTGATATTCAATCGGATACCAGTTTGTCATATTAACGGCCTGCGCCCGTTGCCCTGTTAAAAAAAGTAATTATGAAAAGAATTTCGTTCCTCGCCCTGGCCGCCTTCTTCTTTGCCAGTTGTAATGAAGCGCCCAAAGAAGTAAAGCCCGGTCCCACACAAGTGATCTTCGACACGGATATCGGTAACGATATCGATGATGTTCTCGCCCTTCAAATGTTGTTCAATTATGAAAAACAGGAAAAAGTGAGACTGCTGGGCATAACTATCAGCAAGTCTAACCCAAAGGTGATCGAGTACATTGATGGATATTGCCGCTTGCATGGTCGTGCGGATATCCCGCTGGGATATGCGTATAATGGCGTGAACCCAGAGCCCGGCAAATATGTGCCCGCCACGTTGGATACTACGGTAAATGGAAAGAAATTGCTGATGCCAAAACGCAGTATTGCCGATAGCCTTCCTGAAGGGTACAAATTATTACGCAAGCTACTGGCAAAGGTTGCCGATACCTCTGTGGTATTGGTGGTGGTAGGTCCCGAGACCAATATCGCCCGCCTGCTGAAGTCAGGAGCGGATGAATATAGCAGCCTGAATGGAGTGGAATTGATGAAGCAGAAAGTGAAACTGGTTTCTGTGATGGGCGGGATGTACACTCATGAATTCGATTTCCCTGAATGGAATATTGTTCAGGACCTTGAGGCCTCAAAAGTTTTGTTTGCAGAATGTCCCGTTCCGGTGGTGGCCAGTGGTTTCGAGATCGGCGATAAATTCCGTTACCCTGCAACCAGCATCATGAATGATTTCGAAGGCGGCGATGCCAATCCTTTGGTGATGTCTTACAAGAGTTATGATAAGATGCCTTACGATCGTCAGACCTGGGACCTCACCTCTGTGCTCTATGCTATCGAGCCGGAACAGGCTCATTTTGATCTTTCACCCCGCGGCAAGATCACCATTGCAGCCGATGGTAAATCGGTTTTTGCAGCAGGTGAAGGACAACAACGATACCTCATTTATAAGAATAATCAGCAGCAGGTACTGAACAGGCTGGTGGAATTAGTGACTGGTAAAACATCCGGCAGATAAATACCATGTTTGGCTAATAAAGTGCCAGTTTGTTTAGCGTGCAGCCAGTATTTTTATCGGAACTAACCATTGAAGTTTGCCCCGATGAAAAAATTACTGGCTGCATTTTTATTGATCTGTATTTTTCTACCTGCAGGTGCTCAAATGAAATGGCATTATGCAGACGATCCCCATCTGCAGTTGGTAGGCCGTACCGATCTATCCAATCCCAAATTACCTCGCTTCTGGGCGCCGGGTGTTTATCTCATGGGGCAGTTCAAAGGGGATTCTGCTTTCCTGGTAGTAAATGATGAGATCCTCTGGGGCACCAAACACAATTATATTACCATACAGTTTTCCGGGGAAGAACCTGTACGATTCCAACTCAAAACAAAGTCGGACACGATCCTGCTGAAGCCCGGGCGACGCTTGCCTTCCCATGAATTCATTTTTTGCAAAGACACGGAATCGAATATCGGTTACTGTGAAATAGCGGGGATATTGTGTGAGGGCTTGCTGCCATTGAAGCCGCTTCCCAACCGAAAGATCGAATTCATCGGCAACTCCATCACTTGTAGTGCCGGTAGTGATGCCTCGGTGATCCCCTGTGGCAAAGGGCAGTGGGAAGATCAGCACAACGCGTTCATGGGTTATGGGCCATTGACGGCCAGAACACTGAAGGCGCAATGGCAGTTGACTGCTGTGTCGGGGATCGGGCTGATGCATAGCTGCTGTGGTATGACCATCCTCATGCCGCAGGTATTTGATAAGATCAGCCTGCACAACGACACCATCCAGTGGGATTTCAAAAGATACCAACCCGGCGTGGTAACAGTTTGTTTAGGCCAGAATGATGGTGTGCAGGATTCCACTTTATTCTGTTCCCGTTATATCGCGTTCCTGCAAACGTTGCGGGGGCATTATCCGGAAGCACAGATCGTTTGTTTGACCAGCCCGATGGCGGATAGCAAGCTGAACAGGGTGCAGCGCCATTATCTTCAATCGATCATTGCCACCGTGAATAAGCAAGGAGATAAAAAAGTCTCATATTATTTCTTCAAAAAGATATACAATAGCAGTTGTGATTTCCATCCTGATCTGAAAGAACATGCCATGATAGCGAAAGAGCTTTCGGCATATCTACGTGCGCTGATGAAATGGTAGGCTCATTGCAGGTTCTTCAATACTTTCTTCATATCGATACCCTTACCGAGCACTGGTTTGAAGATATCTCCTTCGGCCCTGATGCGGGCGATCGTATTGCGGATATTGAAATCGCTCATTTTCAGGCCTGGTTTCACTTCTTCCCAATACAATGGCATGGATACTGTAGCACCAGGTTTTGGCCTGAGGCTATAAGGTGCAGCCAGCGTGGCTTTGGGCCGGTTCTGCAAATAGTCGATATAGAGTTTACCCTTTCTGTTCTTCGTTAGTCTTTCGATACTGGTGAAGTCAGGTAATGCTTCATGCACCCGGGTGGCGATGAGTTTGCCGAAGAGCTGGCATTCGTCATAACTGTATTTCGCATTCAGGGGAATATAGATATGGATACCAGTAGAGCCAGAGGTTTTGGGAAAGCCGGTTATTCTCAGATCGTCCAGCACTGCTTTGGTGACCTGAGCCGTTTTGATCACCTGCTCAAAACTATTCTTTGGGCTGGGATCGAGATCGATCATGCACCAGTCCGGATCATCAGGAGTTTGGATGGTGCTGTTCCATGGGTTCATTTCGATGGCGCCCATATTGGCCATGAACAATAATGCGCGCTCATCTTCCGGCACCAGGTAATTCTTCTTTTCCCCATCGCCGGTAGTGTAGGGGAAGAGCTTCATCCAGTCTGGCGCCTGTGCCGTGAGATCTTTCTGATAAAAGCTTTTGCCTTCGATGCCGTTCGGGAAGCGGTTCAGTGATTGCGGGCGCATCCTGAGATAAGGCATGATGTACGGTGCTACCTGGTAATAATAGTTCAGCATATCGCGCTTGGTAAATCCTTCCTTTGGCCAGAATACTTTATGAAGATTGTTGAAGGCGAAGGAAGTGCCGTCTATATTCCGCACCTGTGTGGCATCGGTGGGATTGAGAAGGGTTTTCCGGTCTTTTCCCGGTCGGGCAACAGGTTTGGGAGCCGCCTTCCTGGCCGGCTTGTACACTTTTTCCGGTTTGAGGGCTTTTTCCGGTTTGGCCTCGGAAGCTTTCTTGTCCGGACGAAGGCCTTTGAAAGAAGGATGACGCAGTACTCCTCCCGGCGCTATCGTCTGGTAACTGACTTCCCCTACCAGTGCAGGTTTCAGCCAGGTGACGCTGGCTTTGGGGGGATTGGGCCGGAAGCGGCTGGGCTTATTGTATTCCGGCATTTCTTTGAATGGGCACCGTTTTGTTTCCAAAGGTTTGAAGGCTTTCATCAGCTCTTCCTGCATTTTCTTATTGAATCCGGTGCCTACCGGTCCGATATATTGCAATTCTTTGTTTTCGTATACACCCAGTAGTAAGGAGCTGAATAATTTGTTGCTTCCTTCATTGAGGGTATAGCCTGCGATCACAGCTTCCTGGGTTTTTTCCGTTTTGATCTTGAGCCAGTTCCTGGTTCGCTTTCCGGGCTCATAGATACTGTCTTTTTTCTTGGCCATGATGCCTTCCAGCCCCAGTTTCTGAGCCTGTTTGAAGAAAGTGGTGCCGGTAGCGTTGAAGTCGGCGGAGAAAAGGATCAGCTCACTATCGATGGGGATCAGCTCTTTGAGTGCTTCCCTTCTTTCGGTAAGGGGTAAGCCGGTCATATCCACCCCTTCGAGCCAAAGCAAGTCGAAGAGATAATAACGGAGATCGCCATCCGCTTCACTGCGCCATTCCTGGAGGCTTGCAAAATCCGCGCGCCCTTTTTTGTTGATGACGATGATCTCTCCATCCAGCACGGCATCGATCGTCCATTTTTTAAATGCCTCATTGATGGGGTAATAAGTTTGATGGAAAGATTTATCGTTCCTGGAAACGAGGTCCACTTTTCCATTTTGCAGATAGGTGATAGCGCGATAGCCATCCCATTTTATCTCGTATTGCCAGCCCGGGTCATCAAATGGCCTGGCGGCCAGTGAGGCCAGCATGGGAAGGATACTTTTGGGGAATGGTTTCTTTTTGACATGCGACAAATGGTTCACCAACTCCCTGGCAGAGTTGTTGAAAGGAGCACCATTTTCGGATATAGTTCTCCGGTTCCCCGATTTGGCCTTGGATGGCTTTCTTTTTTGGGCAGTTCTTACCATGGCTCAATCTTCTGAATCAGGAGAAGTGTTTTTGCCGGACTGGTTTTTGGGACTGCTGTAATTCTCCTGCCCCAGTGGACCGGCATCTTTTTCTTCTTTTTTCTTTTTCTCGTTTTCCTCTTTTTTCTGCTCCGGTGTCATTCCTGGCAATTCAACCGGATCCTGTTGATTGGGCTTTGCGGGAGCTTCTTTTTTGTTTTCAGGTTCCTTTTTCATTTTACAATGGTTTGATACAAGGTTGCAGCCGCAAAAGCTGCACCAGGCCCCACTGCGTGGATGGGCCGAAGATCTGGTGGTTGGCATCGGGGAATTATTTACGCAGATCATAGATCAGATAACCAACTACCGGCCTTTAAGATATGGTGGTATTCATCTGTAAAGATTGCCTTTAAGTCCTATCTTAGCACCCTAAATTAGTCCATATGGGTGCATTGGCTTTACCAAAAGATATAATGCTGGCAGAAGACGATAGCGACGATGTTGAGATCTTTGACCTGGGTTTGAAAGGAGTGAACTTCCCTTATTTGCTCAGGCATGCTGAGAATGGGGACGTTCTGTTCATTATGTTGAAAGACAAGCTGCCTTATATCCTTTTCCTGGATATCCATATGCCCTGTAAGGATGGGATTGCCTGTATCATCGAAATTAGAAAGAACCGGGATTACGATAAAATGCCGGTGATCATGTATACTTCGGAGATCTCCAAAAGGATCATCGAAGAAGCTTACCGCAATGGGGCCAATCTCTACCTGGCCAAAACCAATACCATCGCGGAGCTCACCGAAAAATTAAGGAAGATATTTTCCATCGATTGGGATAATTATCTCCATTTTCCCCCTCATAGCCAGTTCATGGTGGATTGATGGGCTCAAATCAGCACATTTGCTGTATTTTGGCCCGGCAAAACATCGTGTATGAAAACAATGAGAAAACTATTACTGGCAGCGATACTGTTCTATATCCCCGCGCATTCTTTTGCCTGGGGCGTACTGGGGCATAGGATCGTGGCGCAGATCGCGGAGTCTTATCTTACCCATAAGGCACGTAAACAGATACAGCGTATCCTCGGGTACGAGTCCATGGCTATGACCAGTAACTGGCCGGACTTCATCAAATCAGACTCCAATTTCAATTACCTCAGCAACTGGCATTATATCAATCTACGGGAGGGACTGGCGGAAGCCGCCATTGAGCAGATGCTTCAGCAGGATACTACCGTAAACGCGTATACTAAGATCAATTGGCTCTCTGGTCAGCTCAGGAATAAAGAACTGGCGCCGGATATGAAACTGATGTACCTCCGCCTTCTGATCCATATCGTTGGGGATGTTCACCAGCCGATGCATGTAGGCCGGTTGGAAGACCTGGGCGGTAACCGCATCCGTGTACAATGGTTCAATAGTCCTACCAATCTGCATGCGCTCTGGGATGAGAAGCTGATCGATTTTCAACAACTCAGCTATACGGAATACGCTACTGCCATCAATCATACCACCAGGGAGCAGCGTAAACAATGGCAGGCCGAGCCCGCCAGCCGATGGATCATCGACTCTTACAATATCGCGCAGCAGCTATACGCGGAGATCAATACACCGGATCAGAAATTATCCTACCGCTATAATTTCGATCATGTACAAACGCTCAATGATCAACTCCTCAAAGGTGGGGTGCACCTGGCCGGGCTGTTGAACCAGATCTTCGGTTAATGATATTCGTGGGCGGATCATCCGGTAAGCATCCATTATCCGGAATGCGCCTAAAATAGTAATGATCTTTCTTCAACCCAGGTTCAGGTTGTCTCCAAACCAAGTCCAACTTAAGTCCAACCGGATAGTTGGGCTACAGGGAGGCCAGAGCGTCTTCATGGCCTCACTACAGTGCTACAATAGTGCTGAATATGCCTGTTGAATGGGTGGCACACCAAAAATAAAGGCATCACTCTTTTTTGGGCAGCCCCAGGCAATGGTAGGTTTCTACTTCAGTAATTTCCTTAATTTTTCTTCCAGCAATGGCCCTCTCAGATCTTTGGCAATGATCTGCCCCTGGGGATCGATGAGGAAATTGGAGGGCATGGCTGATACTCCATACATGGTGGCAGTTCTTCCTTTCATTCCCTTCTCTTCCCTCAACTGCGGCCAGTTTAGCTGATCCTGCGCTACTGCTGCTTTCCACGCATCTTCGTCTATGTCTACTGAAATGCCCAGGATCAGAAAATCCCTGCTCCTGAATTTCGCGTAGGCGGCTTTCAGGAAAGGGCTCTCTTTCCGGCAGGGCACACACCAGGATGCCCAGAAATCGATCAGCACATATTTCCCTTTGAATGAGGCCAGGGATACCGGCTTCCCATCCAGGTTATTCAATGTGAAATCCATGGCTGGCATATTCAGTTGTGTGGCATTGCCGGCTTTGATCTTACCGGCCAATTGCTGGCCATGATCGGAGCTTTTCAATCTTTCACTGAAGTTGTTATAGAATTGTTCCAGCGATCTGGTAGAAATAGAATTACGCTTCCGGTAAAGAAGTTGCAAGCTCATATCGGAGTCCGGATTGTTGCGGATGAAATCGTTTTCGAGACTGTCGGTCCTTTGATCGAGTTTGTACAGTTCTGGTAAGATCCTCCGAAGGGATATTGTATCTTTTGCCTGGCTATATTCTTTGGCTGATTGCTGCAGCGGGGTGATCTGTTCGCGAAGGAGTTTAAGGGCTTCCTGTAATTTGGCTTCAGGCGTTTGCGCCTGAACCGATACAGCAGTGATGAATAAGGCGATCATGAAATAATACTTCATAGACTGTAAAGCTATCATAAATACCCAACACATGGTATTGTTGAATGATCGGCAATTGCCGTACTTCGAAGTCCGGACCAATTGTTCTTGCTGATCTCTTCCGGGATCTATCCGGCCAATCCAAATGACGATACATTTTCATTCACTCAATTCCTGCATCATGCGGGGAGAAAAACTATTGCCTGATGAAATTGGATCTGTCATTGAATGCCTGCCTCCGGGCCGGATATAGATTATTATTAGTTACCGGTATCATGCAACCCGTGCACGCACAAAGCCCTTTGGCAACACCGGTTAGAGCACTTGTTGGGGATCTGTATATGCCAACTCCTGCGCTGCCCTTTCCTTATCCCGATGCTATGCCTGTAAATGCGATCCGCGTTTGGGAAGCAAAAGCGCCGGAACCGGATGCTGCCCGGCTTATGCAAAGGCCACTTCGTGATGTATTGCAAACCGCTTTCTTTTTCGATGGACTGGGCAGGCCCCTTCAATCTGTAGTGAAGCGGGGCGCCCTGAGTGGGAATACCGCTGCTGATTGGGTTTC
>JAGIAP010000093.1:12804-16740 GCA_017744805.1 Chitinophagaceae bacterium
GGGTAGGACCTCTTTCAAATACCTGCCCTTTCAGTCAACCAGTGAAACGAACGATCCCGTCAATGATGGCCGCTTCAAACCCAATCCCTTTCAACAACAGCAACGCTATTCTGCCAAAGAATTTCCCGGGCAGGATCACTGTTTTCAACAAACTGTGTACGACCATTCCCCGCTGATGGATATATTGAAAGAATTGCCACCGGGAAAGAATTGGGTGGGCGCAAACAGGGGATTGCATTACAGGAAAGAAGTGAATGGCATTCCTGATAGTGTGCGTATCTGGAAGGTGACAAATATGAACGATTATTCAAGTACAGGCATTCATCCGGCAGGAACCTTGAACAAGCTCACCCTTAGTGATGAGAACGGAAAGAAGGTAATAGAGTACAAAGATCAGCAGGGAAAGTTGTTGCTCAAAAAAGTGCAGGAAGCTATTTTATCACCCCATGCACATGAAGGCTGGATCTGCACATATTTTATCTATGACGATGCAGACCGGCTCCGCTGCGTGCTGCAGCCCTCCGGTGTAAAAACGGCGATGGGAATGGGATGGAAACTGACTGATACTTCCCTGCTAGCCGGACAATGTTTCAGGTTTGTGTATGACGAATTCGGAAGGGTAGTGAAAAAACAGGTGCCTGATGGGGGATGGCTGCTGACGGTGTATGATGCCCGGGGAAGGATGGTGCTCTTGCAGGATACATACCTACGACAGAAGCCTGTTCAACAATGGAAATATTTTCAGTACGATCAGCAAGACCGGTTGCTCTCCACTGGATTGCTGAACAGCTCACTAAGCAGGGAGCAGCACGCTGCGTTGGCCAGGAATAGTATCGCTTATCCAGATCTGAATGGAAAACAATACGAAGAGCTAAGCACTGTTCATTATGACGATTACCTGGGCCTGCCCGCTATTCTCCCTGCTTCGATGGATATGGCCGATGCTTCTTTCTTTGCCGTTCCTTTGAACGCAGCGCCAGATTATATTTTGCCTCGTATACCATCTGCCCAATTGAAGAACAAGATCACCTGGTCAAGCACTAAGATCACCGGTACCAATGACTTCATCAGTACTGTACAATTCTATGATGAGAATGGCCTGCTGCTCCAGGAGCAAAGCAACAATATCACCGGGGGAAAGAGCATTCGTTCCTTTCAATACAATTTCAAAGGCCAGTTGATACGGACTGTGCTGCGTCAAACGATCAAAGGCAAAAACATCCAAAGCCTGGCGATATACACAAAGAACAGTTATGATGATCTGGGAAGAAAGACAAGGATTGAAAAAAGCCTTGGCCCCAACCTGCCGATGCATACGATCGCTACCATGGAATACGATGCTGCCGGAAGATTGAAGAAAAAGAATATCGGAATCTCACCGGATGGCTCAGGCCCACTGGAAACACTGGAATTCGATTTTCATATCAGGGGATGGGTTGCGGGCATGAATAGCCGGTACCTCCTGGATACAAACAGTGAGCAGGATCATTTCGGTTATGCGCTCAGGTATGATGATGGAAAGATGATTGTCAGCGGGACTACCATCAATCCTCCAGAAAAGCAATTCAATGGCAACCTGTCAACCATGTATTGGAAAAGTACCGGCGACGATCAAACCATGTATTACAGATTCGATTACGACGCTGCCAACAGGTTGAGATCCGCTGCATTTACACAGTGGCCTGCATCTCCTGTCGATTTCTCCATGGGCAATATGCAATATGATGAGAACGGGAATATGAGGTCCATGGTGCGGAAAGGGTGGCTGCTGAAAAATAGTATGCTCATCGATTCTTTATCGTACCAGTATTTTCCCAACTCCAATAAGTTGATGAAATTATCGGATGGCGCGGGAAACTCCATTCCGGGTCTGGGTGATTTCAGGGTTGCTGAAAGATATAGTCCGCTGAAAAAAGCTACCCTGGCGGATTATAGTTATGATGCCAATGGTAACCTGGTCAAAGACCTGAACCAGGATATTCAAAAGGTGGAATACAATCACCTGAATCTTCCCGTCAGGGTGTACCTGCCTGGTAAAGGATCGATACAATATGTCTGGTCTGCAGGCGGAAAGAAATTGAAAAGAATGGTAACCGATAGTGTAGCCAAAATCGTATTCACAACACTGTATGCAGAAGGGGCTGTATATAATTCTTTGAAGCATTTCACGCCGTTATCCGGCGATTATGAGGATTCCCTGCAATTCATTTTGCATGAAGAAGGAAGGATCAGGGTAACAGCTACCGGTGCGCAATTCGACTATTTTATCAGGGACCATCAATCCAATATCCGCATGATATTGACAGAGCAAAAGCAGGTTGACCGGTATCCCGCAGCAACGATGGAACCTGCGCTTGCCAAAACGGAAAATCAATTTTATCAGCACCTCGATATGGCGCGTACAATAAAGCCTGCGGGGTATCCGGATCAATCCGGGAACCAGTATGTCGCCAAACTGAATGGTCGCACCATACAGGCCGGTCCTGCGATGCTGCTGAGAGTGATGGCGGGAGATCGTTTCAGTGCCCAGGTGAATAGTTGGTTCAGATCGAATGGTACTTCTCCTGCTTCGTTGAATATATTACCTGCCCTTACAAGCCTGCTGGAATCCGCATTGAAGGCGACATCTTTCGATAAGCTTTCCGTTTTCCCGAAAGTATCAGCAGATGCAGGAGCGGCCATTGCAGCGCTGCTGGCTCATCGTGAGCAACCCGTTAATAGTGCGGCTCCCAAAGCCTTTTTGAATTTCCTGCTGCTGGATGAACAGTTCAACCCGGTGATCAGCAATAATGGAAAGAACAGTGGCGCCATTCCGGTGGGCCCGGCGGATCAGCTCGCCACCATGAGGGTGACAGACCGCGCTATTACAAAGAATGGTTATCTGTTCATCTTTCTCAGTAATGAAACGCCCGATACCGATATGTATTTCGATAACCTACAGGTGACGCATACACGAGGCCCATTGCTGGAGGAAGATCATTATTATCCATTCGGCTTGAAGATGCAGGCGCTATGCAGTAAGGCAGCAGGGAGTCCTGGCAATGCATTCCTCCATGCAGGAAGGGAGTTGCAGTCGGGTTTGTTGACAAATGGAGATGCCCCTGCCTGGTACGATTTCAGTGCCAGGATGTACGATGTGCAAACCGGCAGGTGGACATCCATCGATGGTGCGTCCGAAAATTATTATGGCCTTTCACCCTATGCCTACACGGGTAATGATCCTGTGAATGCAAAGGAGATCGATGGCAATCTTTTCATTTTTGCCAGTGGCTTCATGTTGGATCAATGGCTGGGAGGTACCAGCAGTACCGTGCTGGAATCCCACCGTGAGCTGATCGATAAAGGCATTTACACTACCTGGTCAGTTCCTGTTCCTAACGAGCGGCAATATGCGCCCGACAGGGATTTCTACCGGGCACTCCCGCGTAACAATGGAGAGCCATTCGGATACTGGGAAGAAGTGGACGTCAATTATCGCAGAGCCTTCAACGATAACAATGCCTGGTATATCAATGGCTCATTCACTCCGCAATCGCAGGCGCAGGACCGATTCAATGAAGGCCTTGCTGCGGGCAGGCTTTTGATAGACAGGTTAGATGCGGGTAGCATCAGCCTGGGAGTGGATGAAACCATCAAGATCGTGGGGCATAGCCAGGGAGCAGCCTATGCGGCAGGAATTGCCACCGAGTTGGCAAGGAACAGCAAATACGGAAGCCGTATCGGATTTGTGGATTATATCTCTCCGCATCAACCGGGTGATTTCTCCCATCCGTCGGGAGTAAAGGGAAGACAATTCTCCACTGTGAATGATATCGTGTCCTCGGCAGCAGGATGGAGAGGAAGTTTTTTGAATATGCTGAATGGCGGCTCAAAGCTGGACCGGATCGATGGGGTGCAGGAAACCATGGTACGCTATTATGGCCGCGGTGGAAAGGG
>JAGIAP010000094.1:0-4480 GCA_017744805.1 Chitinophagaceae bacterium
CTTCGATCCTGTAGTGCAGCAGGCCATCAACCGGGTACAGACCTTCGAACAGACCAAACAGGTGATCGATAAAGCTAGAAAACTGGGATATAGTAGTATCAATATAGACCTTGTTTACGGACTTCCTCTTCAAACCATCCGTGGAGTGGAAGAGACCATTCAGAAGATCACGGCGCTGATGCCAGACAGGATCGCGTTCTACTCTTATGCGCATGTGCCCTGGAAAAGTAAAGTACAACGTAGATATACAGACGAAGACTTGCCGGCTGCCTCAGAAAAACTGGCCATGTACCAGCGGGGAAAAGAATTACTGACGGCCGCCGGTTACAAAAGTATTGGCATGGATCATTTTGCGTTGCCCGATGATCCTTTGTTCACTGCGGCCCGGGAAGGCAGGCTGAACCGGAATTTCATGGGCTATACCACCACCAATTCCAAACTCATTGTGGCGCTGGGCGCTTCCTCCATCGGCGACGCCTGGGGCGCATTTGCTCAGAACGAAAAAATGGTGGAGCGATATGAAGAACTGGTGAATGCAGGCCGGTTGCCGTTAGTGAACGGCCATTTGTTGAACGGGGAAGATCTGCGGATCCGCGAATATATCCTCGATCTGATGTGCAGGCATGAGACCATTTTGGAAGAAGACCCGGATTATACAACCGCCGTGATGGCACGGCTTGAGCCCATGATCGCTGATGGATTGGTGGAAACTGATCATAGCAGGATAACAGTAACTGAAACCGGGCATTCTTTCATCAGGAATATTTGCTCGGCCCTGGATGCAAGATTACATGCGGCACAAAACGCGGGATCGGTTTTCAGTAAGGCTATCTGATAATAAAGTATTTGACTTTCAGTATATTTATAGTAAATGGAATTTTATGATGTATCAACATAAATACAGAACGGCAGCAGAAGCAGTGCAGGTGATCAGATCCGGACAGCGCGTGTTCGTTCACGGTAGTGCGGCAATTCCTTTGCACCTGGTGCGGGCCATGTTGAAAAGATATGCAGAACTGGAAGATGTAGAATTGGTGAGCATTACAACGCTCGGCGATCTGGACCTGATGAGGGAAGAATACAGGGATAGCTTCTTCGTGAACTCGCTATTCGTTTCCGCCAATATGCGCGAAGTAGTGAATGAAGGGAGAGGCGATTATGTGCCGGTGTTCCTGGGACAAATACCTCAATTGTTCAAAAAAGATATCCTTCCGATAGATGTGGCCCTGATACAGGTGTCGCCTCCCGATAAACACGGCTTCTGCACTTTGGGCACTTCAGTGGATATCGCCAGGGCAGCCGTGGATACAGCAAAATATATAATAGCCCAGGTGAACCCAATGATGCCCCGCACCCATGGTAACGGTATCGTACATGTGAACAAGATCGATGTACTGGTAGATCAGCCGCAGGAATTGCCAGAAGTGAATTATTCCTCCAGGTCTGATGCGGCCAGCGCCCGCATTGGCGAACATGTGGCTTCCCTGATCTCCGATGGGGCCACCTTGCAGTTAGGCATTGGCGTTATCCCTGACCAGGTACTCAAGAACCTGGGAGGGCATAAATATCTCGGCCTGCATACAGAAATGTTCTCCGATGGGGTGGTCCCGCTCATTGAAAAAGGAATAATAGATAACAGTAAAAAGAAACTGAACCCTGGTCGCTCCGTTACCTCCTTTCTCACCGGCACCAGGAGGCTCTATGATTTCATCGATGATAACCCTTCCATCGTAGTAATGGATATCGGGTATGTGAATGATCCCGGTGTGATCCGCCAGAACCCGGCGGTAACGGCTATCAATAGTGCCCTGGAGATAGATATCACAGGACAGGTATGTGCAGACAGTATCGGCACCTACCAATTCTCAGGTATTGGCGGCCAGATGGATTTCATGCAGGGAGCCAGCATGTCCGAGAACGGGATGCCCATTATTGCCATGCCTTCCATTACCAGGAAAGGCGTTTCCAGGATCGTGCCTTTCCTCAAAGAAGGAGCTGGGGTGGTCACCACAAGAGGGCATGTGCACTGGGTGGTGACTGAATACGGGATTGCAGACCTCTTTGGAAAGAATATGCAACAAAGGGCCAAACTGTTGACAGACCTGGCGCACCCTGATCACCGGGAGATGTTGGGCAAGGCTTTCTTTGAACGCTTCGGCAAACGCTCCATGCGATCTGCCCGTAATGCATAAACAAAAAGGGCCAACCTGTAACGGCTGGCCCTGAAAGCTTTCCTGATCGGTTTTTATCTAACCAATACTTTCAACACTTCTTTTTTACCATTCGTTCTCACATGCAGGAAGTACACGCCCGGTAATAACTGATATTGTTTCAGGTTATTCCATCCCAGCAGTTGAGCTCCGGCAGGAACCTGTTTGGATTGCGTAAGCATCAATCTTCCACTCAGATCAAACAGGCTCAATTGCACCATACCCGTTGCCGGTTGCTGAATGCGTACAGACAATTGGTCGGAGGCAGGGTTGGGGAAGGTAGACACCTGTATTGTTCCGTCTTTCGCAGGTGTAGCCAGTGAACTGGTGCCACAACCGGAAGAATTATAGGCCACTCCACCCAGGGTGGAAGTTCTGTCGAGGTTCATCTTCTTCGCATACATATGGAAGGTATTGTAGAATACATCTGCCACCCCATCGTTGGTGGTGTCTCTCACGAAATACACGTTACAGGGGTCATTGGAAGCGGTGTAGTATTCATTGTAGCGGAATATCAATCCGCTTTGTCCGAATACGAATGCCGACATGATATTGGATAAGGATGTGATCTCGTTTTCCTCGAAGGTGATATTCTCGGCGCGGTTGATCACGATCTCGGCCCAGCGATTGGCAGGATCCAGGATGCCGTATCTGCCCTGCGTGCGACGGTACAAAGCAGAATCGATATAATAATTGTTCTGTATCGTATTCCATTTTATCACGCTGTTGGTCACATGTGAAGTGAAATTGTTGCTACCCACATAGATGCCGGAACCCAGATTATGATATAGTGTATTCTCCTTCACCAGGTGCCCGGTGCCGGTACTGCTATCCTGTTCGTTACCTACGGAGATGCCTACTCCATTGAGATAGCTGTTGTTCCCTTCCACGGTGATATTCTTCGAGCCATCCAGATAAATGCCCGCGGAAATGGCGATGGGGGACAAACACCTGTACACTTCATTGTCCTTGATCAGTCCATTTCTCGACTGGTTATTTTCCGGTAACAGTCCTGGATTATTGGTCAATACCCATTTGTAA
Organism: Chitinophagaceae bacterium; assembly: GCA_017744805.1. Lineage (GTDB taxonomy): Bacteria > Bacteroidota > Bacteroidia > Chitinophagales > Chitinophagaceae > Pseudobacter. The sequence continues at coordinate 3,252 of JAGIAP010000094.1, forward strand.
TTACCCGCTGCCACGATCCCGATATTGGCGATATCATACACTTCATTGCCGATCACGCTGAAAGTATCCACATTGCCGTTGATGGCGATGGCTTCTGCATACCCGGGTGTGATATCATGCACCGTATTGTTCTCGATATTCAGGTGCGTGATAGGCGTGTTGGTGCTGCCCAGAACGCTGATAGCACTTAGTACATCAGTGGGCGTTGGATTCTTGATCTTGTTGGTATCCCTGCTCCAATGCATATTGTAGATATCGTTGTTGATGATATCGATATGTTTGGCCGCACCGGTAACGATGATGCCATAGCGAACATCTTTGTACCCACCTGCGTGAAGGGTAGAATCATTCTCCAGGTTCTCGATATCCAAACCATCGATCCTGATGTATTTGGCGCCAGAAATGCCAAAGATGAATGCGTATTGTGTGTTGAGTTGACTGCCATCGATCACCACATTTTCCGTTCCATAATTCTTGATAGTGGTCCATTTTCCATTTGCGCCACGATTATCGCCGATATAATACCCGGTAGAGACAGGGTAGTAACGGCCACCACGCAGATAGATGGTGAGATTGGAATCCAGCAAGGTAGCGGGAACGGTAGAGTAATCATAACCTGCTACATTCAGCGCCCACGAGAGCGTTCTCCAGGGTTTAGCCTTGGAGCCATTTCCCGTGGTATCGTTACCGGTAGTGCTTACATAGAATTCTGTTCTGGCCTGTTGACGATAGATATTCACCAGTGTACTATTGGTCTGGGTGATATTACTGGTATTGCCGGAGATCAGCACCAGGTCGCCAACGCCGGGCGCGATGGTATTGAAAGTGGTATTATTGATCACCACATTGGAGAGAGCGGTGCTGCTATCGCCGTGGATACGGACGGGCACCATATAATCGGAGCCTGTTGGATATTTGGCTTCGGGCAGATCGGTGTTCCAGCTCATATTGTTGAAGGTGCAGTTCTGCAATTCAATATGATGGCTTTTGCCGAGCATGAAAACGCCATAGCCGGTGATGCCGCTGAGATTGGCGAAGGTAAGCCCCTGCAGTTTGATATAACCAGCGTTCACGATACTGACCAGGTTGGAGAACGCGGCTGTCTGCAAGGAACCATCGATGATCACCTGTTCATTGTTGTAAGCCCTGAGGATGAAGTAATGGCCATTGTTGCCACTGCGGTCGGCGCCGATATAGATGGGCGTTCCCGCTGCAAGTGTGTAAGTACC
>JAGIAP010000094.1:4490-16720 GCA_017744805.1 Chitinophagaceae bacterium
GCATATTCACAATTACATCGGTACTGTCTACATTTCCCCACCAGTAAATGGCGGAGGTGAAATTGTTCCAGGGGCTGTTGATGGAGCCGTCGCCATTGGTGGGCGCATTGATGTCGAAGTAATACTCCCTCGGTGCTGCCTGTGTGGCAAAGCCTGCCAGCAGGAAAAAGAGGATAAGTGAAATGGTAGATTTCATAACATACATTTTTTCGTTTGATGAATGAATATGTAGTGACCTGATGGGTAGGAGGATTGCTGTCAATACCAAAATAGCTAATAACCTAAACCCAAAAAAAGAGCAACCGGTTGTGTGATTTTATTTCACACAACCGGTTGCTCAGCTCGTGAAGAGCCTCAACGATTTGTATGTTGAATTATTTGCTGATACGAACCACCAGTTGCGAAGGAAGCAGGATATTGTGATAATGTGGCTCCTGTTCCTGGCTTTCAGAGGGGCTGTTTTCCAGCAGGTCGAGCAATATTTCTGTCGCTTTTTCTCCTTGTTGATAAGGGAACTGTTCAATACTGGCCATCGGCGGATGATCCATATAATTGCAGATCGCTTCATTGGCAAAGCTGATGAAACAGATATCTTTATTGATCCTGACCTTCGCTTTTTTTGCCTGTTGTATGGCATCCATCGCCACATAATCGTTGAAAGCGATAATGGCATCCGGCCTGCGTTTCAGATGGAGTAACTGTTGTGTGGCGCTGATATTCCCTTCTTTGGTAAGATCGGAGCTGACCACCATTTCCGGAGGCAGTTTGATCTTGTTCTTCTTCATGGCATTTTCAAACCCCTGCAATCGTTCCTTGCTGGCGGGCAGATTGGCGGGGCCATTGATGAGGGCGATCTGCTTATGTCCTTTTTTGATAAGGAAATTCACCGCTTCTTTCATCCCTGATTCCAACTGGCTGGCGATGTAGTGGATATTATTCATATTCGGGATCCTGTCGAAGAACACAATGGGTATCTTGTTCTTTCGCAGTAATTCGAAATGCTCGTAATTGGTAGTGTTCTTGGAAATGGAGATCAGCATTCCATCCACACGATGGTTCTTCATCGTTTCCACAATCTTTTTTTCTCTTTCTTCATCATCTCTCGACTGCCCCAGCAGCAAAGTGTAGTTCTTCTTGTAGGCTATATCCTCGATGCCACTGACAATGGAAGAAAAGAATTCAAGAGAAATGGAAGGAAGGATCACTCCGATCAGGAATTTTTTCCGCTGCTTGAAATGGATAGCGGTTTGATCGGGCTCGTAATCGAGCTCGGTAGCCAGTTGTTGAACCCTCATCCTGGTCCTCAGGCCGATACTGGCATGATTACTGAGCGCGCGGGAAACAGTGGATTTAGAGATATTCAGTTTTTTGGCAATATCCGTTATCGTCGTTTTTCTGGATTCCATATATGCAGCTTCGCTCAATAAATATACTGAAAATAAAGGTCGGCACAGGTACGGAACCGGTTGCTTTCCTGATCCGGATCAAAACAACCGGTTGTGTAAAAAAAAATCAGACAACCGGTTGCAAAAATTTTGAATCGGGCAGTCTTGTATTTTGCAGGAATAACCATTTTACTATGGACCTGAATTTTAAAGACCAGGTGGCTGTGATCACGGGAGCCGCATCCGGACTGGGTTTAGCCATTGCTGAGAAGTTAGCGCAATATAAGGTTAAGTTGGTATTGATAGACAGGGACCGGGAGCTCCTGAAGGCTGCCGTGAATAAGCTCGCGCCTTCCGGTTCCTGGGCCCTGGATATCACTGATGAAAAAGCCGTTCAGGGAATGATGGATGCCACCGGCAGCAAATACGGTCGTATCGATATCCTTGTGAACAGTGCAGGCATCACGGGTATCACCAATACAAAGAGCCACCTGGTGGAATCGGCCAACCTGCGTTCGGTATTTGATGTGAATTTCATGGGCAGTTATCATACTTCCAAATATGCGTTGCCCTGGATGCTGAAGAATGATTACGGCCGCATATTGCATGTGGCCAGTATTGCAGGCAAGGAAGGGAATGCAGGCATGCTGGCTTACTCTGCCTCCAAAGCAGCGGTGATCGGTATGACCAAAGTACAGGGAAAAGAATATGCCGAAACGGGCATCACGGTGAATGCGCTGGCTCCTGCCGTGATCCGGACGGCGCTGGTAGAAGCCATGCCTGAAGAGCAGGTCAAATATATGACGGACAAGATCCCCATGAAACGTTGCGGTACGCTGGAAGAAGCGGCAGGTATGGCTGCCTATATCCTGTCTCCGCAGAACAGTTTCACTACCGGCTTCACCTTTGATCTTTCCGGAGGCCGCGCCACTTACTGATCATAAAGAACAGCAATGAAAATATTGTATTTCAGGAAAAATGGATCCCTGCATCCGGGTATCATAACGGATCAGGGAGTGATAGACGTAGACGCTTACCGGCAACGGCATTCCTTACCGGCATTCAATGGCAGGCCGCTCAGGATCGATGATCTGACCATCCTTCGTGAGCTGATGGTCAAGGCAAAGGACCTGCCTGAGTTCCTTGTACCGGAAGCGTTGTTGCAGGTAGCGGGCTGCGTTCCCGAACCGCCCAAGATCATATGTATCGGGCTCAATTACAGGAAGCATGCGCTCGAAAGCAATATGCCCATCCCGGAATCGCCCGTGGTGTTTTCCAAGTTCAGCAATACGCTCACCGATTTTGGAGAAGCCGTTCCATTGGGCCATGCAGGGCAGCAGTTCGATTATGAAGTGGAGCTCGGCGTAGTGATCGGCGCAACCTGTAAAAATGTAAAACGGGAAAACGCGCTGCAGTATGTGTTGGGTTATTGTGTAGCCAATGACCTAAGCTGCCGCGATCTCCAGTTCAAAACATCACAATGGCTGATCGGTAAAACGCCGGATAAATTCCTGCCCCTCGGTAAATACCTGCTCACGGCTGATGAGGTGCCGGATCCGCAACAGTTGGAATTGAGATGTTATCGTAATGGCCAGATCCGCCAGCATTCCAATACCCGCGATATGATCTTTTCAGTGTCTGACATCATCGAAGAACTGAGCCGATATATGACCCTCAGTCCCGGTGATCTCATACTCACCGGCACGCCTGAAGGTGTTATCATGGGCATGCCGGAAAAGAACTGGCTTATACCCGGGGATATCATTAGAACGGAGATCGAATTGCTGGGATACACGGAGAATACAATGATCTGATAAACTCTATAACTGAACAAGAAAATCATTACTATGAAACAGGAGATCGTTCACCCGGAAAATGCCGGGAAAGGTTTCAGCACCGGCGCTTATTCGGCAGCGGTAGAGATAGATGGATGGGTGTATGTGAGTGGACAAGGTCCCATCGACTTCACTACCAGTGAATTCAAACTGGGCAGTATCGAAGAAGAGACCCGGTTGACCATGCATAATATCGAAAGCATTCTTCGCGCTGCAGGATGCACCATGGATGATATCGTAAAATGCAATGTGCATCTGTCCAATATCGATCATTTCCCCGGATTCAATACAGAATATGCCAATTGGTTCACTGGTGTGAAACCGGCAAGGACAACCGTGCAATCCGGTCTTGGTCATGATATCAAAGTGGAGATCGATGCCATTGCCCGAAAACCGAAGCAGCTCGAACAATAACATTAACCCTTTAAATCGTCGTTATGGAAAAAAAGATGGATACCGGTACTATGCCGATCGGGGTTGTTGGATTGGGCTTGATGGGTTGCAGCATCACCACCTGTTTGCTGATGGCTGGTCATCCCGTTATTGCAGTGGCGCCGGTTCAGGACGATCTGAAACATGCATCCAACCGTATCAGGGAGCACCTGCACACCTCATTGGAAGAAAAGCTCACTTCATTCCCTCCCGATCATTATTTTGCCAGGCTGCAGATCACCGAGGATTATCGCTTGCTCGCCGATTGCGCCATCGTGATAGAATGCACCATCGAGAACCTGCCCATCAAGGAGTCTGTATACAAAAAGATCGAGGCGGTGATCAGTGAAGAGGCTTTGTTATGCAGCAATACTTCGGCCATCCCGATCAGCCTTCTGCAACAACATACCAAACTGCCGGCCCGGTTCTTTGGCCTTCACTGGGCCGAACCTTCCCATACTACCCGTTTCCTGGAAGTGATCTGCGGGGACCGGAGCGATGTAAGCAAAGGGGAACTGCTCTATAATATTTCGCATAACTGGGGCAAGGAGCCTACGCTGGTAAGAAAGGATATCCGTGGATTCATTACTAACCGTCTTATGTATGCGATGTACAGGGAAGGATTCCACCTGGTGGAGAGCGGATATGCTTCCATCGAAGATGTGGACCGCGCTTGCCGGAACAATGCCGGGTACTGGATGACCCTGGTAGGTATTTTCAGGTGGATGGACCTGACCGGGGTTCCGGCCTATCACACCGTGATGAAAGATCTTTTTCCCACCCTCAGCAATCAGCAGGAAGTGCCGCAACTGATCGACGATATCGTGAAAGCAGGTGGCAGAGGGGTGGCCAATGCCAAAGGGTTTTACGAATACACCCCCGAAGAAGCGAAACTCTGGGAAGAGACCTTTATCCGCTTCAGTTACGAGATACGTGAACTGGCGCTTCGATATCCCGTGGATGTGGTCAAAAAACAGCTCAATAAATAACACTCATGCAACCGACATTGATCATAGATGCCCACCTGGACCTGGCCATGAATGCGCTGGAATGGAACCGAGACCTCAAACAACCGGTGCATGCCATCCGTGAACGGGAAAATGGATGGAACGATAAACTGGATCGTGGCAAAGGGATGGTGTCCCTTCCTGAGTTACGCAAAGGCAGGATAGGGCTGGTAGTAGCCACGCAGATAGCGCGATATGTAGACAGGAACAGCACCCTGCCCGGCTGGCATTCTCCTGAACAAGCATGGGCGCAAACACAGGGACAGCTTGCGTGGTACAAAGCCATGGAAGCAGAGGAAGAAATGGTCCAGATCAGGGATCTGGCTGCCCTGGAAGCACAGCTGGCGCATTGGAAGGATAACAAATTGCCCGATGAAAAGAAGAAGATCGGCTATATCCTCAGCCTGGAAGGCGCCGATTCCCTCATTGATCTCAGCTACCTGGAAAAAGCATATGCCAATGGCCTTCGCGCATTGGGGCCAGCACATTACGGACCGGGTAGATATGCACCCGGCACCGGGATGGAAGGCCCTCTCACCGGCATGGGCAAGTCCCTGATCCGCGAGATGGATAGATTGCGCATGATCCTGGACGTTACACACCTGACAGATGAAGGCTTCTTCCAGGCCATGGATTTGTTCAAAGGGCCTGTTTGGGCCAGCCATCACAATACCAGGGTACTGGTGCCGCACCAGCGTCAGTTGGCCGATGACCAGATCAAGCTCCTCATCAACCGTGATGCCGTGATCGGTGGCGTGCTGGATGCCTGGATGCTCAAGACCCACTGGCAGCGCGGCGTTTCCGATCCTGCCAGGGAAGGCGTGACCCTGGAAAAACTGATCGATCACTACGATCATATCTGTCAACTGGCTGGTAATAGTTTGCATATAGCCATCGGCAGCGACCTGGATGGCATGTTCGGAAAAGAGCAGGCCCCCTGCGACCTGGACACCATCGCCAACCTGCCTTCACTGGCGCCCCTGCTGCAAAAGCGGGGCTATGGCCAGGAGGATATCGAAAATATCTTTTACAGGAACTGGCTTCGCTTCCTGCGCAAAGCCTGGGCCTGAGGAATATCGATTCATTACTAAACACTGCTTTATGAAAAGAAGAAAATTCATCACCCGTATGGCTGCGCTCGGCGCTGGTGTTACCCTGTTGCCGCAGTCAGGTCAATCATTTTTTCATTCAGGAAAAAAAGCGAGGCTGGCCTTCATAGGGGTGGGCATGCGGGGTGCAGGCCTCTTGCTGGAAACCGTAAAGCAGGGTAACAGCGAAATAATTGCCGTGAGCGATATCGATCCCAGGGCTATCGGCAATGTGAGGAAGATCATGAAAGACCATGGATTAAAAGATCCGGAATACTATACCGGGGAAAATGATTTCGAGCGCATCGTGCAACGTGAGGATGTAGATGGTGTGATCATCTGCACTCCCTGGAAATGGCATCTACCCATGTCCGTTGCCAGCATGAAAGCAGGTAAATACACAGGCTGCGAAGTGCTGGCCGGGCTCACCGTTCCTGAGATCTGGGACCTGGTGAATGTGCAGGAAAGGACCGGAGCGCCGTATATGATGATGGAGAATGTTTGTTACCGGCGGGATGTGATGGCGGTATTGAACATGGCGCGACAAGGATTGTTCGGACAGCTCAGCTATGCGGAATGCGGCTACCAGCACGATCTCCGTGAAGTGATCTTCAATGATGGCGTGAACATGACCGGTGGTGGCGTTGAATTTGGAGAGAAGGGAACCTATGAAGCACGATGGCGCACGCAACATTATATCGACAGGAATGGCGATCTCTATCCCACCCATGGCATCGGCCCCGTGGCCAATATGATGAATATCACAAGAGGAAATCAATTCACGCAAATGGTGGCAATGGCGTCGCCCGCGGCAAGCCTGCACAATTATATCCTGCAGAAGGGCGGCCCCAACCACCCGAATTCAAAGGTCAAATTCAAATGCGGGGACGTGGTCACTTCCCTGATCCAATGCGCCAACGGAGAGATGATCAAAATGACCTTCGATACCAGCAGTCCCCGCCCTTATTCCCTGGGCTTCCGCGTTCAGGGCACCGAAGGGATCTGGACGGATGATGCACAAGGCATCTATATCCAGCATCGCAGCCCAACGCCCCATGAATACGAACCGGTGGAAAAATATATCAAAGAATTCGATCATCCGTACTGGAGCAAATATGATGCGGTGGCCAATTCATCGGGGCATGGCGGGATGGATTATTTCATTATCCGTGAGTTTGTGGATTGTGTGATCCATCAAAAGCCTTTGACCATGGATGTGTATGACGCTGCCATGTGGAGTGTGCTCAGCCCACTTTCGGAAAGATCGATAGCACAAAAGTCAAAACCCGTACTGATCCCGGATTTTACCAGGGGGAAATGGAAACACCGAAAGCCCGTATTTGGGATGTCATTGGATTTCAGTGCCTGATCGGTAATACCCGAAAATTAACACAACCGTTTGTGTGATTTTTCTATCGAAATAAATACCAAATTACAGCTAGCCAATTGTTTTCTGATTTCATCACGATCTCAAATTAGACTGCTTATGTCCACTTGCAAAACACTTTTGGTCATCTTGCTTGTGTTATGCAGTACTGCGCTGATGGCGCAGGAACGCACTATTACAGGTAAGGTGATCGATGCGTCCGGCAAACAACCCCTTGCCGGCGTTTCCGTTTCAGTAAAGAATTCCTCTTCTTCAAGCACCCAATCCGATGATAACGGCAATTTCTCACTCCGGGTGCCAACCGAAAAATTCACTTTGCTAGCCACTTCCATCGGCTATGCTCCCATTGAAGTGGAGGTAAGTCCCAACAACAAGGAAGTGATCATCAAGCTCAGCAAGAATGATGCAGAGCTGGGTGAGGTGATCATTGTTGGTTATAGCAACAAGAAAAGGGGAGAGCTCACCAGCGCCGTTACCGTTGTGAGCTCCGAAAAATTAAAAGATGTTACCACCAACAATATCGGGAATATGCTCCAGGGGAAAGTGGCAGGCTTGCAGGTGGTAGCCGCTTCCGGCGTTCCCGGTGCTGCTCCTGAGATCAGGCTTCGTGGTATCTCTTCCGTGAATGCTTCCCAAAGCCCGTTATTTGTAGTGGATGGCGTTATCGGCGGCAACTACGACCCCAACGATGTGGAAAGTGTTACCGTGCTTAAAGATGCGGGCGCTACCGCCATGTACGGATCACAGGCCAATGCAGGCGTGATCATCGTTACCACCAAAAAAGCCAAACTGGGCAAGAACCGTTTCGAGGCCAAAGTGACCACCGGTTTCCGCCAGGCGGATTTTGGAAATATGGAAATGATGAACAGCAACCAACTGTACGAGTACCAGAAAGAATTGTATCGTGATTATATCCCCGGTGAATCAGATAACTCGTACAAGATAGACCTGCTGAAATTCTATGCTGAAAGACCACTCAGCCTCCGCAGCCAGGACTATGACTGGCAAAAGACCATCTTCAGCAATGCCCTGATGCAGAACTATTATTTCTCCTTTGCGGGAAGAACGGAAAAATCGAATTACTATACAGGCGTTTCCTACTACAACGAGAAGGGAACCTTCATGAATACCGGCTTTCAGCGGCTCAACCTTCGCACCAATCTGACCAATAATTTTGCCAAATGGATCAGCCTCACCAATAATATCAATATCAGCGCATCCTCCGGCAGCAGTTATGATTATATGGATATCTACTATGCCTACCTGAATATGCCGTGGGACAATCCTTATGACGATGCAGGCAATCCACGGTATGTAGATGGCAACTCCACTTTCAAATGGTGGAGCCGGGATAAGATCAACCCGGTGCATACCATCAACAATTCAGATCATCCTTACAAAGGTTTTGATGTGAACTATGATGCCGCACTGAATATCGATATCACACCCTGGCTCTCCTTCACCAGTTCAAACAGGCTGGCAGCAGGCTATAACAAGAGTTCCAATTTCTTTTCACCCTCCACAGCCGGCACCTACCATGGCTCCGGTTTCCTGGATGAGCTGAGCACGCTCAATTACGGTATCGTTAGTAATAACCTGCTCAAGTTCAATCTCAGGTACGGTGATCATAGTATCAGTGGCCTCGCCGGTGTGGCGTATGAAGGCAGTAAATTTGAAGTGTTGGGTGGATCAGGAAAAGGATTGCCATTGGGACAGAAAGTGTTGAATGTGGTGAGCAATAGTCAATTGGTGAAAGGATACGTGAATGAGGCCTATATTCAGAGCTTCCTTTCGCAGGTGAACTACAATTATCTGGGTAAATATTTCCTCTCTGCTTCTTTCCGGGTGGACGGATCTTCCAACTTCCCTCCCGGCAACCAATATGCGAACTTCCCTTCCGTGTCAGCGGCCTGGATCGCCAGCAACGAGGATTTCTTCAGTATCAAGAATGTGGTCAATTACCTGAAACTCCGTGCCAGCTATGGCGTTACGGGTACGCAGGATATTGGTGCATCACGCTACCTGGGACTTTATTCTCTGAGTGCGCAATACAATGGCGCGGTGGGTGCAGTACCGCTTCAATTGCCCAGCCCTGACCTTACCTGGGAAAGCAAGCACCAGATCAATATTGGTGCGGATATCAGCCTTTTCAACCGGGTGAACCTTACGCTGGACGCTTATCGCAACGTAACCAAAAACCTGCTACTGCAAGTGTCTCAACCGCTCTCCGTGGGCTTTGAACAAAGATGGCAGAATATTGGTGAGATCGTGAACCAGGGCCTGGAGATCGGCATCAGCAGTACCAATATCAAGAACAGGAACTTCGAGTGGAATACAGATTTCAATATCAACTTCAACAATAACAAACTACGCGATCTTCCTTCTCCTATCATCAAGACCGGCTCCTGGGCCATTTCTCAGATTTACAGGAATGATGGTAATCTCTATGAGTTCTATATGCCCAAATGGGCTGGTGTGAACGAACAGACTGGTGCACCGCAATGGGAACGTGTGATCAAGGATGGTAACGGCAATGTGACAGGGAAGGAGCTCACTTCCGATTATGCACAGGCAAGCTACCAGGAAGTAGGTTCCGCCCTTCCGAAATTCCAGGGAGGTATCACCAATACTTTCCGGTATAAGAATATTTCACTGAGCTTTAATGCCTACTACCTGTATGGCAACAAAGTTTTCAGCAACAATCTTCGTTTTGTGATGAACGATGGCGCTGATCCCTATTTCAACCAGATAGTGCTGCCAAAAGGATACAGTATCTGGACCAAACCCGGTGATAAGGCCACCAACCCCAGCCCACAGAACTCTGCCAATGCTTCCGAAACTTCCACCCGGTACCTGATGGATGGCAGCTTCCTCCAGCTTAGGAATATCACCCTGGCTTATAGTCTGCCGGACAGTTATGTGCGTCGCCTGAAAATGGAAGGTATCACCATCTCGCTAAGCGCAGACAATGTGCATACTTTCACGGATTTCGTTGGCCAGGATCCGCAAACCACCATTACGCCTGCATCCTTTGCCACGCCTGGTGTTTCGGATTTCAAGTATCCCAACAACAGGCAATTCCTGGTAAACCTCATTCTCAGGTTCTAAACTATCATCACATGAAAGCCTTACAAATCTTCATATTTTCGGTCTCAGTTCTTGCTTTCACTGGCTGCCTGAAAGAGGTTACACCCAGTGATGCCATTACCACCGGCAACCTCACAGACAATCCCGATGGGATTCTGAATGCAGTGAATGGGGCCTATTCGCTTTTCAAAGACAATGTTGAATTCAATGGTGTGCCTGATGATGGCCTGATGTATCTCCGCCAGTTCTATCATCTCTCGGATTTTGCCAGCGATGATATCGCCTGCGGACAGGTAACCACCGATCCATTCCTGCTCAGCTTCACCGGCGATCATTCTCCAACGCAGACCAATACACGCTATTTCTGGTATATCAATTACAAGATCATCAATAATACCAATACGGTGATAGAAGCTGCTTCAAAAGCGACCAATCCCGATGCCGCTACCCAGCAGTTGATCGGTGAATGTTATTTCCTTCGCGCCTTCTGTCATTTCAACCTGGTTCGTTTGTTCGCAAAACCTTATTCGCATGATCCTTCCGCGCCTGGCATCGTTCTCCGTACATCGGTAGCCGACCCTGCGCAGAAAGCGCGATCTACCGTATCTGAAGTGTACCAGGCCATCATTGCCGATGCAGAGAAGGGGGCAGAAATGATGGGACAGCAACGCGGCGTGCAATATGCTTCCCGCGAAGCCGCATGGTCGCTGCTTTCCAGAGCTTATCTCTATATGGAGAACAACGATAAGGCCATTGAATATGCGGATAAAGTGATCGGCTCACCCAGGTTCGCACTCACCAATGCCACTACTTATCAAACACTGTTCGCAAATGCGGTCAGCGGTTCTGAAACCATTTTCTGCATCGCACATACGCAGGTGGATGATAAGGGCAAATTCGGATCCATTGCCAGTATGATCTTTTCCGATGGTAACTCGGGATGGGGCGAAGAATTCGCTTCCAAATCCCTGCGCGATACCATGGCAGCCCATCCTGAAGATGTGCGCTGGAAATATATCGTGAAGCTCGACAATGGCAGTGGTGGCGTGGCCCTGAAGAATGGGATCGAAACCTACTATATCAGTAAGTTCAGCTTCCAGGGTGGAAGCCCTACTTTGAGCTCGCCCATCATGTTCAGGCTGGCGGAGATCTACCTGAACCGTGCAGAAGCAAAGGCCAAAAAGAATCTTACCAACGATGCCCTGGATGATGTGGATATGATCCGTAAGAACCGCGGCCTGGAAGCTTCCCTTTACAATCATGCTTTGCCTGCAGGAAGTACAGCCCTGGATGTGGTGTTGAAAGAACGTCGCATCGAGCTGGCTTTTGAAGGACATCGTATGTATGATGTGTACCGCAACAAGCGTAACCTCAACAGAACTTACTGGGGCTACCATCTCCGCGGACTGAAAGAAACGGATATCAACCTGGCGGTGCAACCAACAGGATACAATAATCTTATCACCAACTGGAACAGTGACCGGATCATTTACTATATCCCTATCGATGAGATCCAGAGCAATAAGCTCTGTGAACAGAATAAATAAATTCCCGGATCGATCATTCAAAATCATCAACCATGCGCTACAATAAATTCGATATAAAAAATTCCCTGCTGGCGGCTATCCTCCTGCTGGGATTGGGTGCCTGCCACAAAGACAGCGATCCTGTGCCCGACGTGGTGTTCGAGCTCAGTGTGGATGCATACACTGTTACCTTCACCAACAAAACCAGCGATGTGAGATCCTTCAAGTGGGAGTTCGGCGATGGCGCCACTTCCACCGAAGAGAGCCCTACGCATACCTATGCAGGTAAGGGAAAATATGTGCCTACCCTCTACGTGACCATGGCCAATGGCAATACCTATGAGGCTTCCACCGTGTTGCGCATCTCCAAAAGCTCTGCGGTGAAACTGGAGGATAATGGCTTCAGCGATTGGGATACGGTCACTCATAATGTTGTGAATGCAGGACCTAAAGGCGGCATTTTCCGGAAAGCCAAATATGATT
>JAGIAP010000095.1:0-6028 GCA_017744805.1 Chitinophagaceae bacterium
AGCTTTCACTTCACCCTTGATCACATAAGAAGCGAAGATATTGCCCATGGTGCTGTCTTCCCATCCCGGAACGATGATGGGCAGGTTCTTTTCAGCAGCGGCGATCATCCAACTGTCTTTGGGATCGATCTCATATCCTTCTTCCATCACTTTGCTGAGGAGCAGCTTGTACATGTATTCGTGCGGGAAATATCTTTCACCGGCAGCATCGGCATCTTTCCACAGTTTGGCAATATGTTGCTGGATCTTGCGGAAGGCTTCTTCTTCGGGAATGCAGGTATCGGTTACGCGGTTCAGTCCTTTTTCGAGGAGCTCGAACTCCTGCTCGGGAGTGAGATCACGATAATTGGGGATACGCTTGTAATGAGTATGCGCCACGAGGTTCATGATATCCTCTTCCAGGTTGGCGCCTGTGCAACTAATGATCTGCACTTTATCCTGACGGATCATCTCAGCCAGTGAAACACCCAGCTCTGCTGTACTCATGGCTCCGGCCAGGGTCACCATCATTTTTCCTCCTTCCAGTAAATGGGTTTCATAGCCTTTAGCAGCATCCACCAGCGCCGCCGCATTGAAGTGACGGTAATGATGCTGAATAAATTGTGAGATAGGTCCTTTACTCATGATCTGTTGTGATTGGTTTTATGGCGGCAAAGGTAACATAATTGACAGTATGAAAGGCCCCAAAACAAAAGTCCTCCCGCTAACGCGAAAGGACTCATCTTTCCAACTAAAACCAACTAAAACTGAGTTTAAGGCTTAAGACTGCTTTATCTTCCTGTACACCTGCCATCCCTGAGTACCTGCAGACTTCAGAACGATCGTCTGATCGGCATTCTGCAGGGTGATATAATAGTTTGAATTGTCGTCCGAAGAAATCTCGAACAGATCTGTGATCCAATATTCCTGGTAGTTCTTTTTCAGGTCAGACAGCAAACCGATCGGCAACTGGCCGGAAACGAGATTCCTTGTTACAGCCACCAGATCCCCTGCCTCATGATAATATGCGAACATCACCTGACCGTTCAGGCTGAAGGTTGCCTTCACAACGGATTTACTAACCTCCCAGTTAACATTACTGGCACCAGCGAATTCTTTGTTGAAAGAACGGAGAACATTCTCATTCACTTCTTCTCCGGTATGGGCGAAGCTGCTCAAAGCAACCATCATAGTGAGTACGCCCATTAAAATAAACTTTTTCATTGTTGACGATTATATAGATTGATTGTACTTGTTAGTTCTTTTCTGCGAAGCAATCTGCACATCTAATATGACGCAGGTTTTTCAGGATTGTTACAGCTCTTTTCAAAAAACTTCAGTGGCAGGAACCTCATTGAGCCACACAAAAATAATCAGCAAAAAAAGTCCCCAAACCGAATATTGACCAATGGCAGGATTTTCCATAAATACAACAGACATCCTACCACGAAATCAATTCCCGGCTATTTCAGATCCGCTACAACCCGCCACCACACTCATATTGCTCCGATTCGCTAATATTTTCCCAATACCTGGTTAACCCAACGTTAAATTGGAAGACCATTACCGTTTATCAATTTGATGGCAGCCCACCCATTTGGAAACCGCTTCAAAAAATGGTAAATTGGTCTGTGAATTTTTTAGCACACGCATACCTCTCGTTCGACCGCCCGGATATCCTGGTAGGGAATATGATCAGTGATTTTGTAAAAGGGAAAAAGAAGTTCGGCTTTACCACAGGTATCCAGAAAGGCATCGCCCTTCACCGTGATATCGATGCATTTACGGATCAACACCCGGTTACAAGATCAGCCGCGGATCTTTTCCGTCCCATTTACAGGTTGTACAGCGCTGCCTTTACAGATGTGGTGTATGATCATTTTCTCGCTAACGATAATTCCATCTTCACCGAATCCTCCCTCTTTGATTTTTCGCAACAAGTGTATCAGACCCTGGAAAGGCAATACGCTATCCTTCCCCCCACCTTCCAGGGAATGCTCCCCTATATGCGATCACAGAACTGGCTCTCCGGTTACCGGCAACGATCCGGGATTGCCCGGAGCATGGAAGGTCTGGTAAGAAGATCGGCCTATCTGACGGATCCCGGCCCGGCCTTTGAAATATTCGAAGCCAATTATACCCAGTTGCAGGAGTTCTATTCGGAATTCTTCCCCAGCCTGAAAGCCTATGCAGCAGGAAGGCTGCTCCAGCTCGACGGAGAATAATGTTTTAACCATTTTTTATTATTCCTTTCTCAACTTCCCAACGGGTTCTCCTCTGCCGCTCGTACTTTAGTAAAAAAATAATCCGCTTCTAAACAGTTATTTTTGCGATTCAAATCAATGTATACAGGTATGAAGTACAGGATGATGATCCTCCTTTTGTGCGCCGGAATTGTGACTGCCTCCGCCCAAACCAAGCCCCCGGCTGTAGACAAGTCCCCCATGGACATGAGCTATTTCCCATGTAATTATCCCGTTCTCCGCATCCAGAATAAAGCCACAGAGCCACTTTGCGCCCGCGTGGTGTATAGCCGCCCCCAAAAGAACGGCAGATCCGTATTCGGGGAACTGGTGGAATACGGAAAGGTGTGGAGGCTCGGAGCCAATGAGGCCACCGAGATCGAGCTCTATAAAGACGCCAAGGTCAAAGGAAATAAATTGAAAAAAGGAAGGTATACCATGTATGCCATCCCCACCCAGGATAAATGGACCATCATTTTCAACAGGGAAACAGATATTTGGGGTGCATTCCAGTACGATCCAACCAAGGATGTACTGCGTGTGGACATCACGCCCGAAAAAACGCCCGAAGCCGCCGAAGCATTCACCATGGTGTTTGAAAAGGCCAGTACCGGCGCCAACCTGTTGGTAATGTGGGACGCCGTAAAAGCTTCCATACCCTTTACTTTTTGATATGTTTGCAACCCGTTCAAATATTCTAGCAGCCGCTCTGATTGCCGCCACCCTCCTTAGCTCCTGTGAATCCAAACAGCATAAGGGTAGCAATACCGTTACCGTCAATCAGCATCCGGCAGGCAATGCAGCTGACCGGCTGGCACAGGCAGGGCTCGACAAAAGTCCCATGGATATGGCCTATTTCCCCGCCGAATACCCTAAATTGAAAATGGCCCATCCCAATGCAGAGCCACCAATTGCCAGGGTGATATTCAGCAGGCCACAGAAAGGAGGCCGTACTATCTTCGGAGAAGTGGTGAAATATGGCACTACCTGGAGAATGGGAGCCAATGAAGCTACCGAGATCGAGTTCTTTAAAGATGTTACCATCGATGGGAAGACCGTTCCCAAAGGCCGCTATGTGATCTATGCCATCCCCTGGGAAAACGAATGGACCATCATCCTGAATAATGACCTCTACACCTGGGGGCTCAAAATAGATTCCACCAAGGACGCTTTCAAATTCAATGTACCCATCGCCAGGACCAATTTCCCCTTTGAAGTGTTTACCATGGAATTCGTTCCTGCAGACAAAGGCATGCAACTGGTTATGGCATGGGACAGCGTAAGAGCATTACTGCCCATTAAGTATTAACTTGTTGCCATTATGTGTGGCATTGCAGGTATACTTTCTTCCAACCCATCACTGGTAAGCCTCAGCAGGCTTGAACAGATGAGCACAGCCATCGCACACCGCGGCCCGGACGGTGCAGATCATCGTTTGTATAATAACGGTAGTGCAGGCCTGGCACACAGACGTCTCGCCATCATCGACCTTAGTAACGCCGCCGCACAACCGATGGAATACCTGCAACGGTACCATATCGTTCATAACGGTGAGATCTATAACTACAGGGGATTAAAACATACGCTTCAGCAGAAAGGCTACCAGTTCCTCAACCAGTCGGACACGGAAGTGATCCTGGCCGCATACGATTGCTATGGCCCCCAATGCCTGCAGCAATTTGAAGGGATGTTCGCCTTCGCCATCTGGGATACTAAAGAGCAACAACTCTTTGCCGCCCGCGACCGCTTTGGAGAGAAACCATTCTTCTATTTCCGGGACGAGGAACAATTCCTCTTCGCCAGTGAAATGAAGGCTCTCTGGGCTGCTGGTATTCCAAAGGAAGTGGACGAAACCATGTTGTTCAATTATCTCACCCTCGGCTATATCCAACATCCCGGCAACGCAGGAAGAAGCTTCTACAAGAATATTTCCCAATTGCCCGCCAGGCATTACTTACTCTTTGATCTGCCCTCAAAACAACTGGAATTGCATCATTACTGGGATATCGATGCCAGGCACACAGATCATGATATCACTACGGAAAAAGCAATTGAGCGTTTCAGTGAGCTCTTCACCTTATCCGTCAGCAACAGGTTAAGAAGCGATGTTCCTGTTGGCACCTCGCTTAGCGGAGGCCTTGACAGCTCTTCGGTCCTCGCCACCATGCAACCGCTCACAAACAAACCTGTACATACTTTCTCCGCCATCTTCCCGGGTTTTGAAAGGGATGAATCGAAACATATCAGCACCGTAGCCCACCACCTGGGCGCGATCACACACGATGTGCAGCCCTCTGCAAAGGATATATTGAACCTGTTCGAAAAAGTTTGCTACCACCAGGAAACCCCATTCCAAAGCTCCGGCACCATCGCCCAGTTCATGGTCTTTCAACTGGCCAGGCAACACGGCGTCACTGTTTTGCTGGATGGTCAGGGAGCCGATGAAACACTGGCTGGTTATCATAAATACTATCTCCGTTTCTGGCAGGAGCTGGGCAGGACCAACCCGGCATTGCAACGGCAGGAAATGGCAGCCACGCAAAAACTGGGCATCGATACCGGTTGGAACTGGAAGCAGGATCTGGCCGGTAGGTTCCCCTCTTTCGCAGACTCCTTCCTGATTCGCTCCAAAGCCAGGGAACAGAAAAACCAACCCGATCTGCCGGGATCATTCACAGAAGCTTTCGGCACTTCGCATTTTGCCCGCCCGCATATCCACTCACTGAATGGTATGCTCTACTACAATAGTTTCCTCAATGGCCTGGAAGAACTGTTGCAATATGCAGACAGAAACTCTATGGCGCATGGCAGGGAAGTTAGGTTACCCTTCCTTCATCATCAGTTGGTAGAACTCATTTTCAGCCTGCCACCTTCCTTCAAGATCAGGAACGGCTTTACCAAATGGATCCTGCGGGAGTCCATGAAGGAAAAACTACCGGAACCGATCGCTTGGAGAAAAGATAAAACAGGATTTGAAACGCCACAGGCGCAGTGGATGCAGTTACCCGATGTACAGGATTATGCGCAGGAAGCAAAGCGGACACTGGTGAACAAAGGTTTTCTCAAACGTTCGGTATTGGATAAAAAAATTCAGCCGCTGGAGATCCATGCGGCTGAAAATTTCGACTGGAGATATCTGGCGGCCGGTACGTTGTTGAGATAGATAGACTTAATCGGCTGAGAGGTACGCACTAGCCCACCAAATTATCCCTTTTTATATCTCTCGTACACACTGGAGTTACCGGTTTCGTCCACTTTAATGGTTGTCCACCATTTGGGGTCTTCCATTTTGATATAGTAGTTCAGCTCACCATTGGCGGTGATCTCGGTTACTCCAAACAATGTCTTTTTGGGATATGCTTTCTTAACCTGATTGAGGATGCCGATGGGCAACAGGTTAGGCGCATAGTAGCGGGTAGACCCCATCATATTGCCCTCTTTATCGTAGTTTACTTTGGCACGGATCTTACCGCTGACAAAGCTAACGGTATAATAGTTGTCGTATTCCGCCCATTTAACCTCTTCCGCGTTGGCGAATGTTTCATTGAATGATTTCAGCACTTTCTCATTGGGATCTGGTGCCGTGTGCGCAAAAGATGCAACGGAGATCAGTGCGCTGCAAAGGATGAATAATACTTTTTTCATGGCTATACTTTTTATGGGTGAACTATGTTTACTCAAATTCACGATCCAAAAGTAATAGCATCCTTAACCGAAGTCAAGCAAATTGGTACTGGCGGGGGGTACATGATAAGCTCTACGAACAACTTCGCAGATGTACGCAGTGTACGGTTTAGGACGAGAGG
>JAGIAP010000095.1:6038-16676 GCA_017744805.1 Chitinophagaceae bacterium
GTTACAGGGTATCCGGCAAAGGCGGGTTAAGCTTCTGTTAAACTGGAAATCCGGCTTTTATTGTGCATCTTTGTAGTCCAATTCAGAAAAATCTATGAAGCTCGCAACAAAATTCATTCATGCCGGAACTGAACCGGACCCGTCAACAGGCGCCATCATGACGCCCATTTATCAGACATCCACATACGTTCAGGAAGCACCGGGAAAGAACAAGGGTTATGAGTACGCACGCTCACAGAACCCAACAAGGAAAGCACTGGAAGAAGCACTGGCAGTGATCGAGAATGGCAAGCACGGACTGGCATTCAGTAGTGGCGTTGCAGCAACCGATGCAGTGCTCAAGCTGCTGGTCCCGGGCGATGAAGTGGTTGCAGGCAATGATATGTACGGCGGCACTTATCGTCTCTTCACGAAGATCTACGAGAAAGCCGGCATCAAATTCAGTTTTGTGGACATGACCGATATTGCCAATATCAGCAAGGCCATCACTCCAAAAACAAAACTGATCTGGGTTGAAACGCCTACCAATCCACTGCTGAACGTTACGGATATCGCAGCCGTAGTGGCCATCGGCAAAGCAGCCAAAGCACTGGTTTGCGTAGACAATACATTTGCATCTCCCTATCTGCAGAACCCGCTTGACCTGGGAGCAGATATCGTGTTGCATTCCGCCACAAAATACCTCGGAGGTCATAGCGATGTGATCCAGGGTGCACTCGTAATGAATGATGATGTTCTCCGCGAGCAACTCTATTTTATCCAAAAGAGCTGTGGCGCTGTGCCCGGTCCCATGGATTGTTTCCTCGTACTGCGTGGCATCAAGACACTCCACGTCCGCATGCAACGCCATTGCGAGAACGGGATCAAAGTGGCGCAATTCCTCCGCAACCATCCAAAGGTTGGCAAAGTGTACTGGTGCGGATTTGAAGACCATCCGGGCTTTGCCATCGCCAGCAAACAAATGCGCGGCTTCGGAGGCATGATGAGCTTCACGCTGAAAGACGACAGTGTTGCCACTGCCACCAAGGTTCTTTCTTCCACCAAACTGTTCTCACTGGCCGAAAGCCTTGGCGGTGTGGAATCCCTGATCAATCACCCCGCCTCCATGACGCATGCCAGCATTCCACGCGAAGAGCGCATCAAGAATGGATTGTCGGACTCCCTGATCAGACTGAGCGTGGGTATTGAAGATGCGGACGATCTGATTGAAGATCTCCGTCAGGCAATTGAAGGCTAAACATGATATCGAGAGCATCGCTAAAAGAATTCCTGATAAAGAAAGAAGCTGAGTACAATCAGCCTGATTTCATCAAAGACGACCCGATCTCTGTTCCCCATCTGTTCACTAAACAGCAGGATATAGAGATCGCGGGATTCTTTGCGTCCATCTTTGCATGGGGCAACCGCACCACCATCATCAACAAAACAAGAGAGTTGATGCAGTTGATGGATATGGCCCCGCATCAGTTCATATTGGAAAGCAGTCCCCAAAAACTGCAGCAACTCAGTTCGTTCAAACACCGCACTTTCAATACCACGGATCTTCTTTACTTCATCGAGTTCCTTCATCAGCATTACCATTCGCATAAGAGCCTGGAAGAGGCTTTCACGAAAGGCATGAATAAGAATGATGAGACCGTTGAATTTGCGCTGAGAGGATTTTACGATTATTTCTTTTCACTGGAAGATGTGCCCAACAGAACGCGAAAGCATATCGCCACTCCTGCCAGGGGCTCTACCTGCAAGCGCCTCAATATGTACCTCCGTTGGATGGTGAGAAGAGATAAAAAGGGTGTCGACTTCGGCATATGGAAAAAGATCTCGCCTTCACAGCTCATCATTCCGATGGACCTCCACGTTGCGCGCGTAGCGAAGAACTTCGACCTCTTGCAACGCACACAAACCGACTGGCTCGCGGCCCTGGAGCTTACCAAATGGTTGCGGGAGCTGGATCCGAAAGATCCGGCCAGATTCGATTTCGCCTTATTTGCATTGGGTGTGATAGAAAAATTCTAGCTTATTTATTTCCTATTCCTCCGAATTTTTGCAGCACATAGAGAAAGCTCACCTGGAAATATTGTTGCAAAACATCTACCTGCACATCCTGGATATAGTTCTGTGTGATGCTCCTGCTCACATTGGTGTTTTGCTTTAGGATATCATAAATGGCAAACCGCAACATCCCTTTCTTGTTCTTGAAGAGCTGGTAGTTGGCCGCAGCATTCCAGCTTGTGATACCTTTTTTGAATCCGGGAGCGATGCGGCTATTGTAGGTATAAGATATATTGTTCTCGAGGATCAACTGCTTTGGCCAATTGATGAACAGATCTGCCGTGAACATATGCGTAACACTGGATGCGTCCTGGTTCTGGGCCTTGCTGTATTTGGAATCGTTGAAACGGATCATATACGATGGCATGATATTCACCAGGTCTTTGTAAGTGCCCGTCAGGAAAAGCCTGGCATTGACGCTGTAATTCTTCGATTCAATATCCTCATGGTCGATCCTCGACATATTCCTGTTGTAAGCTGTGCCGATATTGGTGTTCATACGAATGGTATATTCCTTCGACTTCCAGGTTTTGCTCAGGGTTGCGTTGAGATTGGCAACATAATTCCCGTTCATGTTCAATGGCCGGCTCACCTGCCTTCTCAACTCATCGAAATATGTTTCATTGATGATCATATTGGTGGTGGTGGCATAATTCATGGCTGTGAACCAGTAAAGTGATCCTTTCCCCTGCCGCACGGAAACACTGAAGCTATGGCTGAAGGATGGACGGAGATCAGAGTTGCCCATCACGATATAGAGTGGATTGCTATTGTCTGGGACTGGTTGTAATTGTTGAGCGGAAGGTTGCTGGCTACTACCGTTATAATAAAATGCCAGCTCACCGGTTTTGTTCAACTGGTATACCAGGTTGGCGGTAGGGAAATAATTCAGATAGCGCTGATCCATTTCCTTCAGTAGCCTGGAGCTGGTTTTCTGCCGGAGCCATTGCATTCCCAAACCTGCCGCCATCCGGAATTTGTCCGACTTGAAATAGTTCAGGCTCAGATCAGGGTAACTCACTTCGGACCTGGTAGTGAACTGATCTGTCAGGGATGTGTCGATGATATCATACTCCCTGGTCCCATCATTGAATTTCCTGGTACTCTTATCGGAAGTTCCGGTACTCAACCGGTAATTGTACCTGAGGAGTACATTGAGATTTTTCGCTAACGGCTCTGTATAACCGATAGATGCACCAAAATTCTTGTTATCGTTTGAGAGATCACTATGCTGGTTAAGTATCCCGGTTGAATCGGTGCCATCCGGTTTTACTGTCCAGATATTGCCTTTGTTCAGATCATTCGACTTTGCTATATCCGACCCATAGTTGATGTTCAGGCTGATATTCCTTCCATCTTTCCGTAATCTTCTTCCGATGAAGAACTCTGCAGCAAGGTTATCTCCCTTATTGGTGCCATCGAGCTGATTCACACTGGTGTTCAGCAGGGTTCCCTTGATATTCCTGGAATTGGCATCATTGAAGGATGCCGAGTTGCCACTGCTCTTGCCGTATCCCATATTCAGGTAGAGGCTGGTCATGGTATCGGGCCTGAAATCAAGGCTAATATTACCGCGGTGGTTATCACTCGTGTTAGAATTTGTATTGAGCGAATTGTAATCATGGATACTGAGCTCATCTTCAGTTAGTATGTATTGCCTTTGTGTGCGGGTATTGTTCTTGAAAAAACTCCTGTTGTAAAAATAGCTGCTGGAGAGCGTGAATTTTTTGCTGAACACATTGCTGAAGTTCAGCCCCCCGGTTTTATTATCCGTGAAGCCGGTGCCTCCGCCTCCCAGGCTGCTTTGGGCATTGCTGATACCAAAACTGCCCATACCTGCGCTGCTTCGGTTGGTATTGTTGGCACTAGCGATGATACTCACTTGTTTCTGGCTGTTGAACATATTCATATTACCTCCGGCCTCGTATCTTTTTTCTGATCCATATGCCCCATATGCACGACCGAACCAACCCTGGTTCTGGTCTTTCTTCAGGGTCAGGTTCAGCACTTTGTTTTCTTCGCCGGTAGAAGTTCTGTTGAACTGTGCCTCCCTGGTTTTGTAATCGGCTACCTGTATCTTATCGATGATATTGCGAGGCAGGTTCTTCAGGGCCATTTTGGGATCATTACCGAAAAAGTCTTTACCATCGATGGTGATCTTTTCGATCTTCTTTCCGTTCATGGTGAGGTTACCGTCTTTATCCATATCGATGCCCGGCAATAGTTTCACCAGGTCTTCCAGTACAGCATTGGGCATGGTTTTGAAAGCGCCTGCATTGAATTCGACCGTATCCTTTTTGATCACCATGGGTGGCCGGAGGCCAACCACCATCACTTCTTCCAGTTCTTTCACGGCCTTGCCTAATCGAATCGGCGGCAGCAGGGTATCCGTTCTGTCTTCCGGGATGGTGAATGGTTGTGTGTATGATTTGAGGCCATTGTAAGAAACGAGGAGATGGCAGGCTTTGCCCAGTGGAACATCCTTTACCAGGAATTCCCCCTTCCGGTTAGTGAGCACATAATTGATCAGCGTGGAATCTTCAACCAGGAATACAGAAATGGTAGCTGCCTCCACTGGTTGCCGGCTGGCAGAGTCGAGCACTGATCCTTTCACCACACCGTACTTTGTACGCTGTGCCTGCAGGGTGCAGACTGAAAACATGAATACTGCAATAAGCAACGCACTTAGCCGCATACCCGGATAAGGTTAATTTATTGCAGAGGGTCTGAAAAATAAGGTTCGGTACCAGCATCCTGGTATAATCGTACATTTATGTCGGGATAGTAAATTTAAACAATTGAGCGTAGATAAAAACATAATGTTTGTTCAGGATACCCTCCGGCCGATCTTTGAAATTCCGGATGGGAATCAGGACAAATTTGAACAGTTGCTATCCGAAAAGATCAACTACCTGGTGGGAAATGATTTTCCCGCGCTGGTGAACATTTTGTACAGGATAGATGTTAGCGAACAGAAAGTAAAACAGGTTTTAAAGGATCATCCGGATGCAGATGCAGGCTCATTGATAGCGGCACTGATCATTGAGAGGATGCTGGCCAAGGCCAAAAGCCGCCAGAATTTCAAACCAAACTCTCCGATCCCGGATGACGAGAAATGGTGAAATATAGCTAAGTTCGCAGCATGAACGTCATAGAGGTTAATGACTCCCAATCTGCCAGGGAGTTTATTGAATTCCCGGGGAAATTGTACAGGAACGACACCCATTGGATCAGCCCGCTCCACAACGATGTAGAAGCGGTTTTCGACCCAAAAAGGAATGTATTTTTCACTCATGGCGTATGTACCCGCTGGTTGCTCAAGAACGGCAATGGAGAAACCATTGGCCGCGTAGCCGCCTTCGTCAATGAAGAGAAGGCCCACAAGAATCAACAGCCCACCGGGGGCGTCGGTTTTTTCGAATGTATCAACGATCAGAAAGCGGCCTTCCTCCTTTTCGATACTGCCAAACAATGGCTGAAACAGCATGGCATGGAAGCCATGGACGGCCCCATCAATTTCGGGGAGAACGATAAATTCTGGGGACTGCTCATCGAAGGGTTCAAGCCACCCAGCCTGGGCATGAACTACAATCCTTCCTATTACATCGATTTCTTTGAAGCCTACGGTTTCAAAAAACAATACGATCAGTTCACCAATTTCCTGGATGCCACCGTTCCCTTACCGGAAAGGTTCACCAGGATCGCAGACTGGGTAATGAAGAAACCCGGCTATACCTTCAAACATTTCGACAAAAACCAGTTCGACAAATTCGCTGCCGATTTTCAGGAGATCTACAATAATGCCTGGAGTGATTTCGAGAGCTTCACGCCTATTGAAATGGGCACCATCAAGGAGTCTTTCCGCCAGATGCAAGCCATCATGGACGAGAAGATCATCTGGTTCGCCTATTTCAATGATGAGCCCATTGCTTTTGTGCTTTGCCTTCCTGACGTGAACCAGATATTACGGCATGTGAACGGTAAGCTCAATCTTTGGGGTAAGCTGAAATTCCTCTGGTATAAGAACCGCACTACCATCGACAGGTTGCGAATCATCATCATGGGATGTAAGAAGAAATACCAGAATCACGGTATCGAGTCAGCGCTGATCCGTTGCCTTCAGTTAGAAGTATTGCCCCGCAATACGATCAAAGGCGTGGAGTTGGCCTGGGTAGGCGATTTCAACGATAAGATGATGAGCATCCATGAAGCTACAGGCGCTAAAAGGGACAAGGTTCACAGAACCTATCGGGTGATCTTCTGATCATTTCTGATACATCAGTTCCTTCACTTTCTCTTTATCCTCCTTTTCCTTTTTCAGATCGAACATAGTGCCGAACACCCTGTCCCAGATAGTGGTGCTTACGCCATATCCCTTGCCTTCATCCTTGTAATGATGCAGGTGGTGATTGCGCCAGAGTGGTTTCATCCATTTGAAAGGAGGATTCCAGGCATGGATGGCATAGTGCATGCTGCCATACATCAGGTAACCGAGAATAAAGCCGGGAAAGAACATGAAAGCATTGTTCCGCATAATCAGGTACATGATACCGAAGATGGTGCCGGAGATCAGCAGGCTGGGGATCGGCGGCATGAAGAGCCGCTCCCTGTCGCGCGGAAAATGATGATGGTTACCATGCATTACGTAAATGACTTTCTGGGCCCGCGGGCTTTCAGCGATCATATGAAAGATCCAGCGGTGCATCACATATTCAAAGAAGGTCCAGAAGAACATACCCCCAATATAGGTAGCAGTTATCCTCCATCCCCCGAAGCCAAGTTTGGCAGCCGCATACCAGGGCATTCCCACAAATACAGGCAGGTATATTCCCCAGATCACCAGTGGATGCGTTTTTGTGAGCATCTCGAGGTATCGGTTCTTGAATAACTGAGCCTGTCCCTTGTTATGGATCTTTTCAAATTTCATAATACCCGGGTTTGGGACAAAAATAATACAAGATTTGCGCCTACATCGTTTCTTCAAAGATATTTTCAGTGGCGCCGTTCTGTTTCAATAACCTGAAATGGTTACGCAGACTCATTTTGAGAGAATACTGACGGTAAGGCAGATCGTATTGCCTCGCATACTGCTGCAATAACCCCGTGATCTCCGGATAGTACACATGGTTCACATTGGGGAACAAATGATGCACAACGTGGAAGTTGAACGACCCCATGAAAAACCTTGTAAACCAGTTATCATGTGTAATATCATTGGTGGTGGTAAGCATATGCATCATCCAGCTATGCGGAAGTTTGTTATGCTCATCAGGAACCGGAAACTCCGAATCCGTATTCGCGTGCGGGCTCAACAGCACCATGAGAGAAAAAATACTGGCAGTGAACAACATCACCAGGAAGCCCGCCACTATTTTGAGCCAACCCACTGCCAGGATCCACTGTGGTATCACCAGCAGGTATACCAGGAAGAAAGCTTTGAATGCAAACAATTTCAGGTACTCGCTTTTGGGAATATCCACGAGTTTCCAGATGGTCTTTCCCTTATTGAAGAAGTCCTTGAAATCCCGCACCAGCAGCCAGTTGAAGAGATAGAATGGATACAGCAATGGCAGATAGATATGCTGATATTTATGGAAGGGCAAAACCTTGCCTGTTGGAAATATCCTGGCTAGACTGCTTTGCTCGATATCCGTATCCCATCCGTTCACATTGGGATAATTGTGATGGAACCTTACATGCCGGAGCCTCCACACATAACTGTTTGCGCCCATCAGGTCAAAAAAGTAGACATAAATCTCATTGGCCCATTTTCGGTTAAAGATCGTGCCATGGACGGCATCATGAATGGTGTTCAAAAAGATCACTACCAGTAACACACCCAGAAAAAAGTAACTGGTAAAGAAGAGGTAATCATTTTCGCCCCACAACAATAGCGAGGTATAGGTGGCTATGTACAGTAGCGGAAATAACAATGCCTTGAAAATAATATTCTTCCTGCGCGATGGCTCAAGTTGGGTGATGAGCTCGTTCACATCCTTGCGCAGCTTTTGAAATGCGGCTTCAGCCGCAGGTTGACTTTTAGTAAACTGTGGTTTGATTGCCTTCTCCATAACAAAAAGATTTTTGCTACGTATGGTATCGGTCGAGAAGGGGCTTTTTGGTAATAACCAATCAGCAAATCAAATGTTCAACAACCAACAAAATAATTTGTTCAATGTTGCAACAACCGGATAACGGGAACGGTTGGACTTTTTACAGTTTGGGAGTTGGGAAATTCAGCTCATCCACTCTTACCAACTCATACCCTTTGGCTTTCAGGCGTTGAATGATCTCCGGTAAATGGCGATAGAGCTTATCGGTACGTTTGGGGTCTGTTCCGAAATGCAGCAGCAGCATAAAGCCATTCAGACCGGCGGGGCGCTGCATCTCATAATTCCAGACAGATTGCAGGATATCATCGCTGCTTCTGTAGTTCTTCATGTCTGGCGTGGTGTAATCTGCATTGCTGATGGTGCCCGGGGTAAAATTGATCAACTGTAAACCCTCTTCGGCTGTCCATCGTACAATCTCTTTATTGTACCACTCGTAGGGAGGTAAAAAGAAATGAGCATCAGATTTATGTATGCCGAATCTTTTCATGGCGGCATAATTATTCCGGAGATCCTTACGAAACTCTCGCTGTGTGATCAGTGTACTGTCGCGTTTAGACCAGTCTGCATACAAAGGATGCTGATCACTATGGCCACCCAGGTAATGGCCGTCTTCTTTTAGTTTTTTGATGGCGTTGGTAAAATCCTTGTTCCGGTAAAATTTCCCGGTAAAGAAGAAAGATGCTTTTGCATTTTCCTGTTTCAATGCGTTGGTGATGATAGCTGCTCCATCCCCAAACTCATCAGCAGTAAAAACAATGGCTATTTTTTTCTGAGTGGTATCGGCACGGACAAATGCGTCCTGCACTATTTGCTGCGCGGATACATTCGATGCCAGGAATAAAAATAGAAAACCGGAAATGATACTGTTATACTTCATCACAGCTATTATTTGTATTGCAATTGGAATGCCTTCAGGTCGGGAACGAAATTACGATGTCTTTGCAATTCGTAATTGTAAATGATCGTACCCATATCCCTGAACCAGGGATAGCCGGTTTGTTCGTATTCATACCGGTCATCGTTGAGGATGCCATCTTTATTGGTATAGATGGTGCCGCTGAGCATGAATTCCACTTTATTTTTGAAATCGACTATATAGCATACATCCGTGAGGAACCCGTAAGACCAGCCGGTCTTATTGAAGGATCTGATATATGGCGGGATCTTTCCCCTGTCTGCCTTGAAGAAAAAGAATTTGGTATAGCTGTCGAAATACTCGGTGGTATCATAGAATGGATAGGCGCTCTCTGAAGGCTTCTCACTCATGTATTGATGCAGGAAACTGTAATCATCCTCTGTGAGTTTGAATCTTTTCGAGGCTGGTGTTGCTTCCGGGAACAGGGCTGATTGCATGATCTGCTGCAGGTACTCGAGGGGGAAATTATTATGGGTGGTGAAATCCATAGGAGCATTGATCAAACTATCCTCACGGTTGTAATGCGCATTACCCACCAGGATCTTCTTACTGAAATCGAAATTCTTTTTGTTGTAGGCCGGGGGCTGAATATAGAGTAGTTCGTTATTGCGTTTGAACCGGATGGGATTGGTATGGCGGTTCTGGTCTTCCGTCATGGTAACAAAGCGTCTGGTGATGCGGGCTTGTTTATAACCCATTTTCCAGAGGCGCTCATTGAGAGTTTGTTGCCCTGTAAATTCATATAGTCTATTGTAGGCGTCGTTATCGCTGATGAGGAAGATCTTTCGAACGTATTGCGCCACGGATGGCATGCCATCTTCCGCAGTACTGTCCCATACCACACGGGTCTGCCGGTCGTAGGCACTATCTGTAAGCATAGTAGAATATTTGGTGACGCCGTATTTGCTGAGGGTATTGATCTTTTCAAGGGCCAGCAAAGCGGTGGGCAACTTAACCATACTGGCCGGATTGAAGTACCTGTTCTTGTCTACATGGAGATAGTAATTCCTGAAATGCGGCTTATTGTTCTTATCCCGATCGATCTGCGTATAGATGAACTGGTATTGAAAAGTATCGGGCTGGTTCAGCACGTTCAGCAGGAATGGGGATGCCTGGGAGCGGATCATGGAATCAAGCCAGGGATCGGTCTTTTCCTGGGCAAGGCCCGGCAGGGTACAGGATACGAACAATAAAGCAGCAATCAAATTTTTCATACCCAAAAGGTACGGATAAACTCTGTTTGCTGCCTATGCGTTTTTCTGCGGGCGATCTTCAACTCACCACCTGATCCGCCACCACTTCCCTCGAATGATCGTTCCTGGGATAATCGCCGCTTTGTTGTCCTGTAGCGCTATTGATCTCCGCTCTTTCCATTCTCGAATGTTCATGGCCTGGCTCGGTACGTTTCCCTATTTCTTTATCGCTTTCTTCCATAAGTTTCCGGTTGCTGATAGCGCTGTTCACTTCTCCCATCATATCGGCCATGAATACGTGCATTTTCGTTTTCATGCCGGACACCACCTTCGCTTCGCCTTTCATCATGGCATCATACCTGTC
>JAGIAP010000096.1 GCA_017744805.1 Chitinophagaceae bacterium
AGACAGTCAGTGGCCTTGCCATTCAGTACCTTCTCGTTGTATACATTGGCGATGGTAGGCATACCTCTTGCCAGGGAGCCATTGTTCACATACACCAGGTTCAATTTGAGCGAAGGAGTAACAGGATCCCAGATGATGATATTGGTACCGTTCACATACACGATATCCAGTTTGCCATCGGCATCCAGGTCGGCAACGGCCGTTGGCCCGTCGTTATTGGCAGGGATTGCGCCACCCGATATGGTACTTAGATTGGCTACCGGCGATAAAGTACCCGACGCCAGGTTCACGGCATATACCTGTGAGCCCGCTACGATCTCCTTACCGGGATTGTTTGGCATGATATCGATCACCACGGGATCACAACCCCACTCAGTGCCTGGTGCACGGGAACCAAAACCGGCAGGCAGGTTACCCGGACCAGTAACCGCTTTTACCAGTCGTCCATCCCTGAAATTGAACTGGAATACATCCAGACCTACAATGATCTCGGGAACGCCATCCTCATCGATATCGGCGATCCTGGGCGATCCGTTCCTGAATTTAGTGGTTACCGTATCTACACTCTTGAATTTATATGTAGTGGCATTGCCAGATACATTATTGAATACATATACATACGCATCGTTACCCACAACGATCACTTCCGGAACACCGTCCCTGTCTATATCCGCAACGGCAGGTTGCATGGTAGACTGCGTTACACGCACTGGCAGTGCAATATTATAATCGACGGAATTCTTGCTGGCATTGGAACCATTGCCCTTGAATACGGTAATTCCTGCACCTCCTGCTCTGACGGCCAGTACTTCAGGAATGCCATCTCCATCCAGATCAGCCACAGTGGGCGATACAGAGGCTGCAAGCGCGTTGGTGGTAGTGCTCATCCATTCCTGGGTGATGCTGAAATTGGTCAATGGCGGGGCCGTGGTGGTACAACCTGGTACAGGAGAACAATCACTGTCCAGATCATCTACATATCCATCCAGGTCATCATCGATACCATTTCCGCAGATCTCGGGAACGATCGTTCCTGCAAAGGAGAAATATTGAACACCAGATACAGGGAAAGTGAGTCTGTAAGAATAATAAGGCTCTCCATTGATCTGTACGATCCCTTTATTGGCTACCCTTCCGGCAGAACCATCGTCGAGAGAGGCCAGAGAGCCTATGATCAATACGGGATCGGATCCCAGACCATTCAGACCGGATGCCGGATAATACACGGAAACACCCTGACTGAAACTACCTGTATTCTGCAGTTTCCAGGTCCTCTTCAGTCTCTTCTGACTTACTCCTGCATTGTAATTGAAACCGGCTCCATCATTATCACCCCAAACGAGGAACTGGAGATCGGAATTGAATGAATTGGTATTGGCATCATTGGACACAGCAGCTTCTTCAAGTGCCATCATCACCTGGTTACCACCATCTACGCTCTTGCTCTGGCGTTGTACCAGACCGGTATTGTCGTCACGACCAATACCTGCAATATGGTTGGCGTATCCTGCTACACCGTAAGTGATTGTACCAGTTGTAGCCCGGTAATCGTAACCGATAGTGATGCCATATTTGAGGGCCAGGTAAGATTCTATTTTGTAATAATCGGTAGCAGTAAGCGCCGAGTTATACATTACGGCTTCTGCAATATTACTGCCTGCCAGGAGGAAATTCCCATTGCCAAAACCACCTATCTGAAGTTTGTCGGCGCCGTGTACCGTGCTGATGGTAGCGACCGCGCCGGTAACGCCATTGATCCGAAGCAAGGTTCCACTGGCTACGCCATTGTTAAACACCTGTACACCGAGATATTCTCTTCCGGAATTCAGAGTGCCGGAACCTGTATTCATCTGCATAACACCATTGTGCATGAGCTTCAACGCATCTATATCTGTGTACATAGCGGCTGAAGGATTCCCGGTAGCGCCTGAAAGCAGGTTACGCCCTCCTGCACCCGGAGAGGATCTGAACACCACAAACTTGGTATAGTTAGCCGTATTGCTGGTGGTGACGTTGGCTGCACTGGTGAGGTAGCTGGCCCCATCAAAAACCATGGAAGGATTGTAGTTCACCAATGACGGGCTCAGTTGGATATTTCCTGTTGCGGTAAAATTATTGGCAGTATTCGATTGATTGATCCAACTGCTCACAGCAGTACCCGTAGCGTTCACACCAGCATCACTCCGCAACCAAACTGCCGCACCTGCTACAGCGCCGGGGAGTACAGCCTTTGAAGCGAAGCTGAAATACAGCACACCTGTGGTGGGGAATGTTACCTTGAATACAGCGTATTGCGTGGCATTGATAACGAAAGTGCCGCTTGCCGCCACTTCTGTACCAGGCCCCGCCAGTGTATTGCTGGTATTGTAGATAAGATATTTTGTTGTGTTGGTGAGCAGGTTCAATTGCGCAATGGGGAAATACACATTCACTTCCTGGTTGAAATTGCCTGTATTCTGCAATTTCCACACCCTGTTCAAACGCTGGTTGACCGTGGTATAGCCAGTTACGATGGATGTAGAGGTGAGAGAGCCATTATCGTGCCCCCAAATCAGGAATTGCTTATCCGATGCAATGGTATTGAGGTTATCGGCATGGGATACCTGGGCAGGTCCGATGGACATGAACACTTGCTGATCAGGGACGGCATAAACACCCTGTACCTGGTGCAGGCCTTCATCATCATCCCTTCCAAGACCGGCAATACTGTTATTGTGTGATGCAACAGAATAGGTAGTGGTAGTGCCATCCGATGCGATATAATCATGACCGAGACTGATACCATACTTGATCCCCAGGTAACTTTGGATCTTTTTGGAGCTCACGGTATTGTTGCCTAACGCCGAAGGGTATACGATAACCTCTGCGATCCGTCCGTTCAGGAAGCTGGTGCTTCCATAAGCGCCCAATTGCAGCGTGGAGGCTGTATGAGCCGCTGAAGAAGTTCCCTGTGCCCTGGAAGTACCATCCACACCAATGAAAGTGCCATTGGTAGCCCCTGAGGTAAATCCTCCGGTAGCCAGGAAGTATCGTGAATTGTTCACCACGGCAGCGGCATTCAGGATAGATCCTGCATGGAACAATTGCAGATCGGTGGTGGTATTGTTCCCGTAAAATGCACTATTGCCCGTACCCGCAGAAATGATATTGTTGGTATTGTTACCATCATACTTGAACACCACAAATTTGGTGTAAGCAGAATTGGCCGGAAGCACAGTACCTGAACTGGTCAGGTAATTACCGTTATTGAACACTACTCCCGGATGGAAGTTGATATTGCCAGGGAATAATTGGGGATTGGCAGTTGCCGTAAAGCTATTGGCTGCATTTACCTGGTTCACCCAGTTGGTGATATTGGCGCCGGTAGAAACAAGTCCTGCATCAGGGCGTAGCCAAACAGCCGCTCCTGCTACATTTCCAGGGTTGACAGCTTTGGATGCAAAGCTGAAATACAGCGTACCGGTGGTGGGGAAGGTAACCTTGAAGCCTTTACACAACACACCATCGATGCTGAGTGTTGAGCTGGCTGCCACTTCCGTACCGCCGCCTGTAAGCGTTGCACTGGTATTGCATACCAGGTATGGATTGGTACCGGGTAGATAATTGAGTGTTGATACGGGGAAATATACTGTCACCTGCTGGTTGAAGCCATTGGTGTTCTGCAGCTTCCAGATACGGTTCAATCTCGTATTGGTGATGGCCCAGCCGGTAGTGGCAGAAGTGCTGGTCAATGACCCGTTGTTATCGCCCCAGACCAGGAATTGTTGATCCGATGCGATGGTAGCGTTATTCAACTGGTTGGAAGCACTGTAATCATTCACGGCCATCAACACCTGCGGAATATTGGGGTTGATGCTCCTGCCCTGCTTCTGGTACAATGCGGTATTATCGTCACGGCCAATACCGGCAATATTATTGGCGAAGCCTGCTGTGGCATAAGTTACAGTGGTGCCATCCGAAGCCAGGTAATCATGGCCTACAGTGATGCCATATTTCAGGCCCAGGTAGCTTTCCACTTGTCTCGTATCCGCCGTACTTACTCCCAGGGATGTTGGGAAGATGATCACCTCGGCGATCCTTCCGTTCAGGTAAGCGGCATTATTGTAGGCACCCAGTTGGGTGGGAGAAGAAACATAAGCCGCTGCGGAAGTACCTGTTATTTTTGAAACCCCATCCACATTGATATAAGTGCCTCCGGTAAGGCTCCTGGTGAAGCCACCAGTAGCCATGAAATAACGTGAAGTATTAACCGAATTGGCAGCATTCAGGATATTACCGTTATGCCACAGAATTACATCTGTGGTGGTATTGCTTCCGAAAAGCGCATTCCCGGTCAGAGAAGAAACGATATTGTTGGTATTGGCACTCTCATATTTGAATACCACGAATTTGGTGTATGGACTATTCCCTGTGAGCGTATTGCCTGCACTGGTAAGGGAATTACCACCGAAAAGGATGCCGGTATTGAAGTTCACATTGGCAGGGGTCAGTTGTGGATTGCCGGCACCGGTGAAGCTATTGGCAGCATTCATCTGGTTGACCCAACCGGTAATATTATTTCCTGAAGTGATGAGCCCTGCATCGGTCCTTACCCAAACGATCGCTCCGGGTACATTCCCAGGATTCACCGCTTTGGATGCAAAACTGAAATACAGGATGCCTGTTGTGGGGAAACTTACCTGGTAGGCCCTGTAGGCCACGCCATTGATGGTGGTAGTTCCGCTGGAAGCCACCTCTGTACCGCCACCCGACAAAGTATTGCTGGTATTGAAGACCAGGAAAGGATTGTTGCCTGGCAGGGAAGCAAGCGCTGCCACGGGAAAATATACAGTTACGGGCTGACCGAATGATCCGGTGTTCTGTAGTTTCCAGATACGGTTAAGCCTGGTAGTGGTATTGGTCCAGCCGGTATAGGTAGTAGTAGCATTCAGGGCTCCGTTGTCATCGCCCCAAACCAGGAATTGTTTGTCGGCAGCGATAGTGCCCGCATTGGTAGCATTGGTGGCAGCAATGTTCCCAAGGCTCATGATCACCTGGTTGCCTCCGTTGATGCTTACCGATTGCTTCTGGTAGAGCGAAGAATTGTCATCGCGGCCCAGGCCTGCGATATTGTTGGCGAAGCTGCTGATATCATACACTACCGTTGCATCGGAAGAGAGATAGTTATGTGCCAGGCCGATACCGTATTTCAGGCCGAGATAAGACTGGATCTGCCTGGTGGCATTGGAACCCGTGGCCAACGCTGCAGGATATACGATAGCTTCGGCAATTCTACCAGTAAGATAATTCCCATTGCCATAAGCACCGAGCTGTATAGTGGAAGCAACATAGGGTGCGCTGCTG
Source organism: Chitinophagaceae bacterium (assembly GCA_017744805.1). GTDB lineage: Bacteria > Bacteroidota > Bacteroidia > Chitinophagales > Chitinophagaceae > Pseudobacter. The sequence continues at coordinate 5,344 of JAGIAP010000096.1, forward strand.
GTGATGCTGGTTTTGAGACCACCATCTACATTGATATATGTGCCATTAGTGGCGCCACTGCTGAATCCGGCCGTAGCCATGAAATAGCGCGAGGTATTCACCACATTGCTGGCAGTAAGGATATTGCCGGAATGATGGATCACCAGGTCAGTAGAGGTATTGGCGCTATAAATGGCATGGGAGTTGCCGACAGCAGCAGATATCAGGTTATTGGCTGTAGCCCCGTCATATTTGAAGACCACGAATTTCGTGTAGGCACCATTGTTGGTCAACAACGAAGCATTGCTGGTCAAAAAATTGTTGCCGTTGAAAAGGATGCCAGGCTGGAAGTTGACCTGGTTAGTGCTAAACTGGGGATTGCGTGTTCCTGTAAAATTGGTCCCGCCTGTTTGATTGGTCCAACTGGTAATATTGCTACCAGAAGCCACCACACCCTGATCAGCCTTCAGCCACACTACGGCTCCGCTGACACCACCGGGATTGGATTGAGCAAAAACGAAATTGCAGGTACATGCCAAAAGCAGTACTAAGAGGCATCTTGCCTGCATAGACAGCGTGTTCTTCATAAATATGACGATTAAAAATTGAGTCCTGGATAATGGCTCAAAAACAGATTAAGGAAGAATGACATCGCTGGCAGGCGGAGTGTTCAATTTCCTGGAAAGGTGCTGCGAATATAGAATATAAATTTTAACGTGATCATCACTGTGATAAAATTGGTAATAATGTAAAGTCTTTACTTTTCTGGATGCTTCATATCTGACCTACGCTGTAATCAGCCATGGACAATAGTTTCAGGGAATGAATTATTAATTATATTATTATCTGCAGGCCCGATATCGTAGTAATCGTACTACAAACAAAATTTCAATTCTAATACTTTCTACTTATCAGATTTCTTTCGATACACAAAAAAACCCTTCAGTTCCGGAGACCTGAAGGGTTGACCTGAGAGATGATATTATTGATCAGTCTCTTTTTCCGCCGAAGATCCTCAGCAGGAACAGGAAGATATTAATGAAGTCGAGATAAAGTGTCAGAGCGCCCATGATGGCCAGTTTCTTGGTCTGCTCAGCGGGAACGCCTTCATATTCCACTCCTTCGCCGATACGCTTGAGCTTTTGAACATCATAAGCGGTAAGACCAGTGAATACTCCCACCCCGATGATGCTGATCACATACCCCATGGTGTCGCTCTTGAGGAAGATATTGATCAGCATCGCCACAACGATACCGATCAGCGCCATGGTGAGGATACGCCCAAAGCTGGTGAGGTCCTTATTGGTAGTATATCCCATTACGGCCATGATACCGAACATAGCTGCCGCAGAAGCAAAGCAACCTACAACGGAATTGGCAGTATATTGTAACAGGATAAAGCTGAAGCTGATCCCATTGATAGCTGAATAAAGAAGGAATAATAAAGTGATCACCGGTGCGGACAGCCTGTTGAATGCAAAAGACATCAACATAACAAATCCCAACGGAGCAAGCATGGTAACCCATCCTAGTATGTTCAGTTTTCCTGTTTCGAGATTTACCAGGTACAAAAGCAGGTTCGAATTGTTCATGAACAATAACGCAAATACTGCTGAAAGTGCCAGTCCCACGAACATCCACATGAATACATTGGCGATAAAGTTCTTCGCGATCGACTTAGGCATCGCCTGCTGACCGCTTTGATAATACGATGTGTTCTGATTGTAATTATCCATATAAAAAACAATTGCTTTACGTAAATGTATGAAATTATCATTTAATGATCAATCCATACGGTTATACAGCGGATTACTGCGCATTCTTAACGCAGCTTTCACTATTTAAGTATCTGAAACCGCTCCTTACAGGCATTCGTGGAGCAGGTACACGATCGATTCATAATTTTTGCCAGTGGCTTCGGAAAGGGCCATTTCACAGGTTTTGGAACTGGAATAGTATCCTTCATAGCTGCATTGGTTCACTTCCTGCACTTCAGGCCGGGTAGCGGAACGGGTCAACTCAGGGAAAAGGAAACCGCGGTCACCCGCCATACCGCAACAGCCTGCATGCAAGGGAACAGTCACTTCATGGGCCAGTTGTTTGGCCACTGCCAGGAATTTGGATTCCTGTTTCGTTTTCTGTAGCGTACAAACAGGGTGTAGCACAATATTGTTCTTTTTCCTGCTTAGCGTTACGCGGGGGAGGATATGGTCCGCTATCCAATCGATACTATCGATTATTTTGATGGCATCGAATTTTCGTTTATTCTCTTCCGTTAATTGTGGACGACAGGTTTGCAGGGTATGAGTGCAGGAACTGATATCCAGCATCACGGGCCATTTGCCTTCTTCCGTCCAGTTCCAGAGCTTTTCGATGGTTTGATTGGCCGTGTACCCGAAGGCAGGGGTAAATCCTTTGGAAGAAAAGATCTGCCCGCAACAACTGCTACTGATATTATCGGGAATGAGTAGGCGCAATCCGCTTTTTTCTGCGATGCTCATGAAGATATCCGCTATTGGTGCTTTACCTGCAGTGGACCCGCCCATTTTCCGGTTGATGCAGGTAGTGAAATAAACGATCGTATCTGCATTTTTTTCCGCGGCCTTTGGCAATTTGTTCATGGAAGAACGAACGATCTGGTTACTCCAGAGCGGTGTAGCGGGCACTATCTTCTTCATTCCCCTGGTGAGCTTCACCATCGCATTCTTCCCGAAAAGCCTGTTCATGAAACCGGCCGTCTTCAGGGCGGTGCCCACCAATGCGGTGGTAGTGCCAAAATTCCTGGCCACGGTCATGGCAACGGAGTTGGCCATCTTACTATGGTTCTCTTTACGAAGGCGCTTCACCAGGCTGCCGGTATTGATATCTACCGGGCATGCCTCTGCGCAGAGGCCGTCCACGGCACAGGTGGAGAGGCCATCGTACTGGTATTGCCCCAGCAGTTCTTTATATTCGGCAGTTTGGCCGGCTTCGCGGAACAGGGCCATTTGCCGTCTGGCCACGATCCTGCGGCGCGGCGTCATGGTGAGATCGCGGCTGGGACATTTCACTTCACAGAATCCGCATTCGATACATTTATCTACCTCCTCCTCTACTTTTGGCAATGCCTTGAGATGCTGAATATGCGCCTGCCGGTCGCTGCTGATGAGCACGTCCGGGTTCAGGAGATTACGGGGATCGGTCTCCTGTTTGATCTTTTGCATGATGCCATAGATCTCAGGTCCCCATTCGGTTTCAACAAATGGCGCCATATTCCTGCCGGTTCCATGCTCTGCTTTCAGCGCGCCCTTGTATTTGCCCGTCACCAGTTCCACCACTTCACGGATAAAGAGATCGTACCGGTTCACTTCCTCAGCCAGGTTGAAAGTTTGGGTCACCACAAAATGGATATTGCCATCTTTCGCATGACCGAAGATGATAGCATCCTCATATCCGTATTTGATGAAGAGCTCCTGCAGGTCCAGGATAGCATCTCCCAGTTGCACAACAGGCACGGCAATATCTTCCAGTATCACGGTGGTGCCGCTCTGGCGCATCGCGCCTACAGACGGGAACATTCCTTTCCGGATCTTCCAGAGAAAGGCTTGTTTGGCCGGATCCTCCGTAAAAGAGGGAGGAATGGCAAAGGGGAACCCTTTGAGTGATTGTGAGAACTTATCGAGTTTTGTATTTATCTCTTCTTTTGTATAAGCCTGGAATTCTGTGAGCAATGCCACGCCCGTTGCAGGCAATTGAGCCAGCAGTTCGGGAATGCCGGGCAGGTGCGCCACGGAGCGCAGGGAGGCATTATCCATCAACTCTACCGCTTCCGCTCCCGCCGCAATCAATGGCGCAATGGCCTTGCAGGCGGTCTGGATATCTGCAAAGCAAAGCAGGCCGGTACTTTTTTCAGGGTAATCGGGAACGGTCTGCAACACTACTTCCGAAATGAACCCGAGGGTACCCTCCGCTCCTACCATCAGGTGGGCCAGGATATCCAGCGGATGTTCATAGTCTATCAGTGCATTGACCGAATAGCCGACCGTATTTTTCGTTTTATATTTTTCCCTGATGAGATCATACAAGGCGGGATCTCTATGGATCAGATCTTTCAAGGATCCGATGGAAGCAGCCAGGGATGCGCATTCGCTGGTGAAGCGATCATAGTCGCCGGGGATCTCGGTAGAATAAGTTTGACCGTTGGGAAGCATGAACCTGACATACCTGATAGTATGGTAGGCATTCTTCTGAACGCCGCAACACATACCACTGGCATTATTGGAAACGATACCGCCGATCATGGCTGATTGGATGCTCGCAGGATCGGGCCCGATCTTCTTTCCATATTTCCTCAGCATCGCATTCACCATGCCCCCGGTAATGCCGGGCTGTACACGCACTACCGCTCCCTCTTCTTCGATCCGTATCTTATTCCAGAATTTGCTGAGGTCTACCAGGATGCCATCCGTGATGGATTGCCCGGAAAGACTGGTACCCGCGGTTCTGAAAGTGAGTGGGATATCATGTTGATGGGAAAAATGGAAAAGTGCTTGTATCTCTTGTTCGGAAACGGGGTTCACCACTGCTTTGGGCCTGAGATAATAGAAGCCTGCATCAGCGGCAAAGGAAACGAGATCGATCAGCTTACACCTGATCCTGTCAACTGGCAAAATGGACTGTAGCGCTGCTTCAATGTTCATGACGGCTCGGATTTTGGCATGGAAGCCAGATTGTTAGATAGTAGATTGCGGCTGCGAAGATAACTAATTTTGCAGGGGAAGGCCGTTAGTTCCTCCCATAGAACTGATCCACGAATACCGGCAGATCCAGTAATGGCATCAGCCCTTCCAGCACCCGTTCATCCGTGGGCATATCGTGGAAATCATAGTTCTTCACCTTCATTACACAATCGAATTCTCCCAGGATATTATCCAAAAGCGTGAGCGAACTATATGCGATCTGATTGAAATTGGATTCAGTGATGCCATTCACATATACGATGATATTCAGGTCACCCTTGTCTGCAATGGGAAAGAATTTCATTTTTTGTGGGTCGAGCTCATGTTCGCCAGATTGCAATTTGATGGCGCCTGCCTGCTCCTTCGACATCCGCTGTCTGAAGGCCAGGAACTCCCAACCCTTTATCACCGGGGCTTTGGCAATGATCTTTTTTACCATATCGAAAAGATCCCTGTTGCCATTGGCAGAAATGGTCATTATGATGTCGCCTGTTCTGGGCGGTTCCAGCTCCAGGGCTAATCCCGGACTGATCTTCCTGATCTTTCCGAGCATTTGATGAAGATAGTGGCTGGGATTCCCTTCAAATTGTCTGAGGTTCCCTTCATTCTCTGCAAACCAGCTCCAGAAAGCTTTCACCGGATCTGATCTCTTGAAAAAATTGAACATGGCGATGGGGGCAGGGATTTAATTAGGCTAACAAGGTAGATGAAATACTGAAATAATTGAAAACAAAGGCTGTATTTGGGAACATTCCCAGGAAATGGGAATGTTCCCATGAAAAAAAGGAGCATTTATTTTTGCTCAGGACCATAAACTTTAAAAGATTTGAAGCTGCAAACTGGTCATTGACCAGCCCACCTCTATCCAATGATGTTTCTGAACCCTAAATCTTTTCCTGTACATGTCCATCGTTTGAATGAACTTGTTCCTGATCTTAAAAATCAAAAGCCTGTCGATGTACCCTCTGAACAATATTGCCGTACATCGGAGTTATTAAAGCAGAACCCCATATGAAAAGACGATTTGCGGCCATTGCACAAAGCATCTTCCTCCTTCCCTGCATCCTGATGCTTGTTGCCAACGCCCATGCACAGGAAAACGCCAAACGCTACTCCAAAACAGTTACCGGTATCGTTACCGATGCCAAAGGAGAGCCCATCGATGGCGCATCCGTTCAGGTCAAAGGAAAGAACTGGGGAGCTATCGCCAATGCCAACGGCGTTTATAACCTGGTGATCTCCGATTCCATCAATGTGATGCTGGTCTTCTCCGCCACCAATTACCTCACCAAAGAGATCAGGTTGCCCATTGCACTGACTGTTATGAACGCCAAACTGGAGGAAAGCGCCACATCCCTGGAAGATGTGGTAGTGATCGGTTATGGATCCGTCAAGAAAAAAGATGTTACGGGCTCGGTATCGCAGGCCAATGTAGCGGACATGAAGAAAGCGCCCGTGAACACATTCGCGGAAGCCCTTGCCGGACGTGTTGCAGGGGTGAATGTGTCCTCCTCCGATGGACAGCCCGGCAATGAAATGAATATCGTGATCAGGGGCAACAATTCTGTAACACAGGACAATTCCCCACTCTACGTGATCGATGGATTTCCGGTTGAGACGGCTTCCGCCAATATCATCAATCCGGAAGAGATAGAGTCGATCGAGATCCTCAAAGATGCTTCTGCTACCGCCATCTACGGCGCCAGGGGCGCCAATGGCGTGATCATCATCACCACCAAAAAAGGAAAGATCGGCGCTCCCGTTGTAACCTACGACGCCTGGGTGGGCATGCACCAGAACCTGAAAAAACAGGAACTGCTCAGCCCTTACGAATTTGTGAAATACCAGATCGAAATGAGCCCTTCCGTGAATGGCCCCATCTACCTGAACAATGGGAAAACACTGGATTACTATAAAAATGTACAGGGCGCAGACTGGCAGGACCTTATTTTCCGCAATGCCTTCGTACAAAGCCATAGTCTCGCAATGCGTGGCGGCACCGACAAAACGAGATATTCCGTTTCCGGATCATTGATAGACCAGGATGGCATCATCGTCAACAGCGGGTTCCGCCGTTACCAGGGACGCCTCGTACTGGATCAGACCATCAATAGCAAATTGAAAGCAGGTGTGAATATCAACTATACCTCCTTCAAAAGATATGGCACTATCGCAGCCGAAGCGCAGGCCAGTCCTACCGCTACCATGATGTATAGCGTTTGGGGCTACAGGCCTGTCACCGGCGATTCCGCTACCAACGAGAATATGGAAGATATCCTTTTCGATCCCGGCATCGATCCCGCAACGGACTACCGGATGAACCCGGTGCTGTCCACCAAAAACGAGTACAACCCGCTTTTCAACAATACCCTAATCGTTAACTCTTACCTGGATTACAAGATCAGCAAGTATCTTAGTCTGCGGGTTACCGGTGGAATGACCAAGACCCAACTGAGAAGAGAGATCTTCAATAACTCTTCCACCCGTGGTGGGCATCCCCGCAACAACCAGGGCGTGAATGGTACCATCACCAATACCGATCTTACCAACCTGTTGAATGAGAATACCCTCACTTACAACAGAAGGTTCAACCGGGATCATAACCTGAATATAGTGGCAGGCTTCACAGTTCAGGACATCAATGGAACCGTGAATGGTTTCACTGCCACACAGGTGCCTACTGAATCGCTAGGCATCAAAGGCCTTGGACAGGGAACGGTTACCGTATCCCCTACGGCGGCTCCTGCCAGTGGCTTGCTATCCTATCTGGCGCGGGTGAATTACGGATACAGATCACGTTACCTGCTCACCCTTTCTTTCCGGACTGATGGCTCTTCCAAATTCCCGAAAGAAAACCGCTGGGCTTATTTCCCTTCCGGCGCTTTTGCATGGAGGTTAGTGGACGAGAAATTCATGAAGCCACTCGATTTCCTGTCAGACGCCAAACTGCGTATCGGCTACGGCACTACCGGCAATAACAGGGTGAACGATTTCTCTGCCTGGTCTTCGCTGGAGATCAATCCCAGCTCAGGTTACAGCTATGGCAATGTGCCTGGACAAGGCATGGTGCCTGTCAATCTCGGCAATGATAAACTGAAATGGGAAACAACTGCACAGACCAATATCGGTCTCGATCTCGGCTTCTTCAATAACAGGATCACGTTGACCACCGATTATTATTACAAGAAAACCAGCGATCTCCTGCTCAATGCCACCCTCGCCCCTTCTCAAGGCTTCCTTACCGGGTACAAGAATATCGGAAAGGTTTCCAACGAAGGCGTGGAATTCACCTTGAACACGAAAAACATAAACAATAAGGATTTCAGTTGGAGCAGCAGTTTCAATATCTCTTTCAACAAGAACAAAGTTCTGGCCCTGAATGAAGGGGAGCCCAGCCTGGCAACCCGCGTCAACTGGGGCAATTTCAACAATGCCTTCCCCTACATCGCTATTCCCGGTTATCCCATTGCGTTATATTATGGCATGCTCTTCGATGGTATCTACCAGTACAGTGATTTCGATAAAGTGGGAGAATCTTACGTACTGAAAGCCAGTGTAGCTGATAACGGCAATCCACGTGCGAATATTCAGCCTGGTCATATCAAATACAGGGATATCAACGGAGACCTGAAGATAGACGATAAAGATCTTACTATTATCGGTAACCCCAATCCCATCCATACAGGCGGCTTCACCAACAATTTCACGTACAAGGATTTCGACCTGAACATCTTCTTCCAGTGGAGCTATGGTAACGACCTGCTCAATGCCAACCGCATCGAGTTTGAAGGTGGCGACCCGGTTACCAGGAACCTGCTGAATATGTTCAAAACCGTGGAGAACAGGTGGACGCCCGAAAACCAGAATAATGAAATGTACAAGATCGGTGGACAAGGCCCTGCCTATTATTCTTCACGCACTATCGAGGACGGCTCTTACCTGCGGCTGAAAACAGTGTCGCTCGGTTATAACCTGGATGCCAAAACGCTGAAAAAACTGAAGATGAAAACCCTCCGGTTCTACCTGGCAGCGCAGAACCTGCTCACCTGGACCAACTATTCGGGCCTCGATCCTGAAGTGTCTACCAGGCCTGGCGCGCTCACGCCCGGTTTCGATTTTTCTCCTTATCCACGAACCCGGACCCTCACCTTCGGTTTAAATGCATCCTTTTAATCATGATTAACAAGATTGAGATGAAACGATTTGTTTTGCTGCTTACCATATTCGCTACACTTGGCACCTCCTGCAGTAAGGTGTTGGATAAGGACCCCGATTTTGTATCACCCGACAATTATTACAATACCGAAGCCGACCTGGTGAAGGCCCTCAATGGCATATACAATCGCCTTATCGATCCCAACCAGCGCATGTACGCCCGTGGCCTCTTCAGCTACCTGGTAGTGAGCGATGAAGCTTTCTTCAAGAATATCTCCATCAATAATATCCGTGTAATGGTATTTGATGCAGGAGACCTCGATATCGGCAGATTATGGGAGGTATTGTATGAAGGCATCAACCGCGCCAACCTTTTGCTGGAAAATGTTCACAAGGCAAAAATGGACGAAACGCAACGCAATGCCATCAAAGGTGAAGCCCTTTTCCTCAGGGCCTATTTCTATTACCTGCTGGCGGACCTATACGGACCTGTTCCCCTGAAACTGTATTCAACCCAATCGCCTACCGAAGCCAATCTTCCCCGCGCTCCTCTCGCAGACGTATATGCGCAGGTAGTGAAGGATATGAAGGAAGCCGAGACCCTGGTGAACGATATCAGTTATTTCAGCCATAACGAAAGAGTATCTAAAACTGCCGTACAAGCCGTACTGGCAAGGGTTTTCCTCAAAATGGCAGGAGAGCCGCTGAAAGATGTATCCAAATACCAGGATGCGCTGGACTATGCCAATAAAGTGATCCTTTCCGGGAAACATTCGCTCAATCCCGATTACAAACAGATCTTCATCAACCATTCCCGCAATATCAACGAGAAGCTGGAATGTATCTGGGAAGTAGGCATGTTCGGTAACAAGATCGGCAATGTAGACCTGGCCGGATCGGTAGGTGTGGAAAATGGCATCGAATGCCCTTCCGAACAGATTGGCTTTTCCGGAGGCGCCATGAAAATAACAGGAAAACTGTACAAACTGTACAACCCGAACGACCTGAGAAGGGACTGGAATATAGCTCCCTACCGCTATGTAGCTTCCGGCACTTCTGCCGTGAAGACCAACTGGACCGACGCACAGATCTACGATCGCAACCCGGGAAAATGGCGCAGGGAATACGAGAGCGATGCCAAAGCGAGGCTCTATAATTCCACTAATTTCCCACTGGTCAGGTATGCCGATGTACTGCTGATGAAAGCGGAAGCCGAGAATGAATTGCACGCACAACCCACTGCCGAAGCACTGGAAGCGATCAATGAAGTGAGAAGAAGGGCCTTCGGAAAACCAGTGGATATCCCCGATGCCACCGTAGACCTGCCGGCCAGCCTCACCAGAGATGATTTCTTTGTGGAGCTGCAAAACGAGCGCCTGCGCGAGCTTTGCTTTGAAGGCATCCGTAAACATGATCTGATCCGCTGGGGCTCTTATGTATTCACCATGAAAGAGCTGGCTGCCGATATTACGGCCAATGCCCCCAGCACCTACAAATACGCAGCATCGGCAGGGAACAATACAACACAAAGGAATGTGCTCTTCCCTATCCCCGTAACTGAATTGCAGATCAACAAACAGATCAAACAAAACGACGGATATTGATTGTCGTTACTCAAAAACAGAATCATGAAGATCAATTTCATATATATTCTACTACTGGTGCTGATAGCTTCTTCCTGCGCCAAGGTTAAACTGCCCTCATCCGAGCTCTCCGTTACCACCAGCTCCAATACCTATAAAGCGGGCGATACCGTCAATTTCAATTTTTCAGGAAATCCGGACAATATCATCTTCTATTCCGGCGAGCCCGGGCATAAATATGAATACCGCACACGTACCAAAGCGGCGAATGACCTGCAGATTCAATTCAAGAGCTATGTGTCTTTCGGCGTGATCGCACAGAATCTCCAACTGATGGTGTCCAATGATTTCAATGGAGTGATGGATGAAGAGAACCTGAACAAAGCCACCTGGACCGATATCTCGCATTTGGCCACCTGGTCAACCGGCGCAGATAATGTGAGCTCCGGGGTGATCAGTCTCCTGCCCTATGAAGGCACAGCCGAGAACTCCCTTATGTATATAGCCTTCAGGTATACCGACACACAAAAGCCACAGGGGCAGAACCGCTGGGTGATCCGCACTTTCAGCGCCGATAACGTAAGCCCTGAAGGTGGCTCCACCAATCTGGCAGTAATGAGCACGGCTGGATGGAAGAGCATCAGCATCAAGAACCCCGCTACTTTCTGGACCATCACATCTGCCCAGCTCCTGATGTACGGCGGTGCCGCCACCCAGCCAGACAGTGAGGATTGGGTGATCTCCAAAGCTTTCGATTCAAAAACAGTGAAACCGGATGCCGGCATTGCCCTGAAGAATATCAGCAAGACCGTGGACAGTTACAGTTATGTATTCAACACACCCGGTACTTACCGTGTAGTGTTCGAATCCTCTGCTGTACGTTACAATGG
>JAGIAP010000097.1:0-9451 GCA_017744805.1 Chitinophagaceae bacterium
GGCCACACCCTGCATATATTGGTTGATCTGGCCATGCTGTTCCATCCGTACTTTTTCCATTTCCTGGATCTTGTGATCGAATTTGCCCAGGCTATCGGCCAGGGGTTTCACCAGGGCATCGATGGCTTGTTGCTTTTTCTCCAGGTCGCCTTTGGCTTCTGTGACCTGGGTTTCCAGGGTAGACTTTGCCAGCGTTACGAAGGATTCATTATTGTGCTTGAGCGCTTCGGCAGAAAGCGCATGGAAGCTGGCCTTCATGGTTTCAGCGGAGCGGTCCATGAAGTCTTTCTGTTCCTTTAGCCTTTGCTGCAACTCCCGTTGCTCTGCGGCCAGCCGTATGCTCTCTTCTTTTTTCTGGTTGAGCTTATCGTTTAATTCATTGATTGTGATAGCTGTTTGCTGAAGTTGTTGATGAGTGGCGAATAGTTGCTGCTGCTCATTGTTGAGGCGGGTATTTAATACCGCAATTTGCGAGGCGGCCTTGCTCTTTGTAATGATGTAGGTGAGTATGCATCCCACCACAATTACTACCAAAGCTCCGCCCAGGATTAGTAAGTTCATAGTAGATCCTTTGGTAATGAATAACCAAATGTCACCCTTTTTTTTCAAGAAATATACAATAGCAGTATATTGCCCGGTAATAACCCTCAAAAACAAGACTCCCTTAACACCTTTATGGTAACCAAAGCAACGGGCGGCAATCAACAATTGATCGACTTTCTACAGTCGTTACACACTATCAACGATGAGATCGTCGATTATTTCCGCAAGCATGTCACTGAAAAAAAAGTGACTCGTGGAAAGCTTCTTCTCACTGCCGGAGAAGTTTGTGAGAATCATTATTTCATCAAAAAAGGATTGGTCAGAGGCTTCATCATCGAAGACGGCAAAGAGATCACAACCTGGATCTGTCGCGAAGGAGAGGTCATCACCTCCATCGTCAACCTGCTCAACATGGATGCCATGGGTGAGAATATGAAGACGCTCGAGAATTCGGAACTGATAGTCCTGCCAACTTCGCATATACAATACCTTTATGACCATTACCCGGAATTCAATATAGTAGGAAGGAAATTATTGGAACGATATTATTACGATGCCCAACAGCGGGCCATCATCTGCCGCATCCCCAATGCGTCCAAAAGATATGAGCATTTTATCAACACCCGTCCGGAACTGGTGAACCGCGTGCCGGGCAAATACATCGCCAGCTTCCTCAACATGACCGAGGAAACCCTCAGCCGTGTAAGGAGCGCCCGCACAAAGACCAGGAGAAAACCGGTTAGCGGAAATCAGGAGTCTACCTGATGCTCGTCAACCTTTTGCCTTTTCGATTGTACCATATTTGTACCAACAGATGGATATGGACGTGTTGCAACTCAAACAGTTATTCCCCGGGCTCGAATCGGAGCTTTATGAGGAAATGGCGGCAGACGCCACTCTCCGGCCAGTGAAAGCCGGTGATATCCTTCTGCGCGTAGGTCAGACCATCAGGTCTACCATGCTGATAGCAGAAGGCGTCATCAAATTGTACCGCGAAGATGAGGATGGGAACGAATTCTTCATCTATCATCTCACGCCCGGCCAGGCATGCTCACTGAGCTTCATCTGCTCCGCCCGTTCGGAAAAAAGTGAAGTACTGGCCAAAGCCCTCACCGATGGATCGGTGATCAGCATTCCTCCTGAAAAAATGGACGAATGGATGGGCAAATACAAAAGTTGGTACCAGTTTGTGTTGAGCTCCTATCGCAACAGGTTTGAATCCCTGCTGCAAACCATCGATGCCATTGCGTTTTCCACGATGGATGAACGACTGGAATTCTACCTGAAAAGACAGGTAGCCCAGTTCGGCAAAGTGCTGAACATCACTCACCAGGAAATTGCGCACGACCTCAACTCTTCCCGTGAAGTGATCAGTCGCCTTCTGAAGAAAATGGAAAGCAAAGGGCTGCTGGCCCTGCATCGCAACAGTATCGAATGGTTACAGGCCTAGTCTCTCTGTGATGCAAGTCACCGTTCAGCAGAAACCCTTCCTGTAATTTTATAGCACAAATAGCTCTATATGAAAATCGAACAGATCTACACAGGCTGCCTGGCTCAGGGCGCCTACTATATTGAAAGCAACGGAGAAGCGGTGGTGATAGATCCGCTCCGCGAAGTAGCTCCTTATATCAATAAAGCCACTGCCAACGGCGCAGTGATCAGATACGTGTTTGAAACGCATTTTCATGCCGACTTCGTTTCGGGCCATCTGGACCTGGCAGAAAAAACAGGCGCCAAGATCGTGTATGGCCCCAATGCACAACCAAAGTTCCCTGCCATCATCGCCAAAGATGGCGAGCACTTCAAAGTGGGGGATATTAGTTTTGAAGTATTGCATACACCCGGCCATACCATGGAGAGCTCCTGCTTCCTCCTGAAGAACGAAGCTGGAAAACCTGTTGGCCTCTTCTCCGGAGATACCCTGTTCATCGGAGATGGGGGCAGGCCCGACCTGGCCCAGAAAGCAGCCGGAAAGTCCAAAGAAGAACTGGCAGCCATCCTGTATCATTCCCTTCGTAACAAGATCATGCCCCTGCCAGATGACGTGATCGTATATCCCGCACATGGTGCTGGCAGCGCATGCGGAAAGAATATGAGCCGGGAAACCACCGATACCTTAGGCCATCAGAAAGCCAATAATTACGCCTTACGCTTAAGTATGACCGAAGATGAATTTGTGAAGGAGGTTACCGATGGGCTGACCACTCCACCTGCCTATTTCCCTTTCAATGTAAAAATGAACAAGGAAGGATACGATAGCCTGGATATGATCATGGAGCGCGGAAAAGTTGGGCTTTCGCCCGATGCTTTTGAAGCAGCAGCCAATGAGACCAATGCCCTGATGTTAGACACCAGGGATCCGCAGATCTTTGCAAAAGGCTTCATTCCCAATTCTATCAATATCGGCATCGATGGCAATTTCGCACCCTGGGTGGGAGCACTGATCCCCGATATCCAACAACCGATCCTCGTGATCACGGAAGATGGACGGGAAGAAGAAGTGATCATTCGCCTCGCGCGTGTGGGATACGATAATACCATTGGTTATCTCAAAGGAGGCTTCTCTGGCTGGCAGGCTGCCGGAAAAGAAACCGATCAGATCGTATCGATTACTGCTGCCACTGCTGCCGGCATGGCCCAGCAGCCGGATATCGAAGTGATAGACGTGCGCAGGCCAGGCGAATACAGCCTTGGACATATTGAGAACGCCCTCAATGTTCCGCTGGATGATATCAACTCAGCTATCAGTTCACTGGATAAACAGAAAAAATACATAGTGCATTGCGCCGGTGGTTACCGGTCCATGATCTTCTTATCCATCCTCCGTTCCAGAGGATTCGATCACCTTACCGACGTGCAGGGAGGTTTCAAGGCCATCCGTGAAAGCGGCCACTTTCCCCTCTCTACAGGCGAACCTGCACATTAACTTAACTTGCATAACACCTGGTCTTAGACCGGTACCGGATTAAATAGCCGGGCCGGTTCTTTTTTATGATCGATGGTCAACCAATATGAACCGCGATCAGCTACAAGTGGTATCTTCACCCTGCCTTTTACAAATGCCATGAAGCCTTCAACACCACAGGTAAGTTTTCATCATATGCCGCCACCGCCGCACCTGCAACAATATGTGCAGGCATTCTGGCACGCAGAAGGAGATGGTACTTTGGTACTGGGAGCTATTGCAGATGGATGCCCCGGACTGGTATTCCAACAGACAGATAGCGGATTGCTCTGGGGAGATGTAAAGAAAAAGCTATCGTCACTATTCCTTTACGGGCAAACCACCAGGCTGGGCAAGATGCAGACTGGCGGATCCTTCCGGATGACAGGCGTGATGTTCTACCCCCATGTGATGAAAGTGCTCTTCGGCTTCAACGCCAGTGAAGTGACGGATGACTGTGTAGATCTCCTCCTCTTTTCCGGCGATGCAGGAAAAGAACTGGTCCGTAAAATGGAGGACACCACCGATAGATCGGAACTGTACAACCTCGTAGATACATACCTCAGCGATCTTATTTACAAACAAAAGATCACACAGGATACCATTATCCAAAATGCCGTGATCCAGCTAATGCAATCCAATGGCGATATCAGCCTGAAACAATTGCAACAATCCCTTTTCGTTACTGAACGCACTTTCGAGCGGAAGTTTGAACAGTATGTTGGCATCCCTGCCAAGCTCTTTGCCCGTGTATGCCGCTTTCAGGCTTCCTTACAACAACTTCGAAGCGGAGAGTACGATAAGCTCTCCGATATCGCATTCAATAATGGCTATTCAGATCAGAGCCATTTTATCAGGGCCTTCAAACAATTTTCAGGGTATTCCCCGGTAGAGTTCACCAATGAGAAGAAGGCTGAAGAGATTTCCCTGTTGCTCATACGGTAGATTTTTATTTCGCAGCACCTGCCGCTCGCCTCCCGGCGGGTGAGGGCATACACTCACAATGTCGGATTTGTTCAATGCCACCGATCCCGGCGGTGATAGTTTTGTGTCATAAACAAACCGATATGGATATGCTTACTACATCAAACCTCGTTCTGGCGGCAGGTACCCTATTGACGGGCCTGATGGCCGGACTGTTCTTCAGTTTTTCAACGGCTATCATTCCCGGGCTCGCCCAACTGCCGGATGGTGCCTACCTGCAGGCCTTCCAGAACATCAATATATCTATTCAAAATCCTGTTTTCCTGTTATGTTTCATGGCACCGGTAATCATTCTGCCTGTGACCACCTGGCTGCAAAACAAGCAGGGCGGCTCATCTGCATGGCTCTGGGTGCTGGCCGCAACTGTTCTGTATGTGATCGCGGTATTCGGCGTAACCGTTGCAGGGAATGTACCGCTGAACGATGCGCTGGCCAAAGCTGATCTCACCAATGCCTCCCTGCCATCCCTGGCGGAGCAACGTGCTGCATTCGAGCCGCTTTGGAACAAACTCCATACCATTCGTACCATCGCAAATTTCCTGGCTTTCATTTGTTTGACCTTCAACTGCATCCTCACCTTCAAAAAGTAAATCATGCTCCGCAATACGATCATTTTATTCCTTACCGCTCTGGTCTTCAGTTCAGCTTTGCAACCCCTGCACAAACCTATCACCAAAACCATCCTCATGAAAGGCATGAGATTCGTTCCCGCATCGCTTGAAGTTAGCATAGGCGATACCGTTATATGGATGAACGACAGCAACGGTGAGCACAATGTAGTGGCCAATGACGGTAGCTTCAAAAGCAATATCCTGGAAAAGGGTCAGATCTATGCCCTGGTGTTTGAAAAGAAAGGCAGTTTCAAATACTATTGCCAGCCACACAGGATCATGGGAATGAAGGGAATTATCGAGGTGAAATAAGTAAAATAAATACCTGTATTTACTATACTTATAAGGCATTTCGATGTAATTTTGCATCACATCGGCGAGATGGACATGTTCAAGCAATTTACCGCCATATTACTTCTCTTCGCCATTACGGTGCAGACCTTTCACAAGGCCATCATTGTGATTGACTTCTACAGGAACCAGGAATACATTGCCAGGAATCTCTGCGAAAACCGCTTCAGACCTCAGCTTCATTGCGACGGGCATTGTTTGCTCGCCAAAAAGTTACAGGCCGCTGAGAAAAAAGAGCAACGTAATCCTGAATCCAAACTGGAGAACAAACAAGAAGTGGTATCATCCAGGTCATTCTATCCTGTGCTTATTTCCAACACTATAGAGACCATTACTCCGCAGTATGCTGTGAACAATGGCAAGCCTGTCGATATCGCCACTGATTTCTTTCATCCACCCGGCGCATAAGGATTCCATATCATCATTTCCGTTCCAACAATTTCAAGTTTCAACCTGTGCAGTACTGCTATGTCCTGCAACACCGGGAATAGTGTGCCTGCACACAATTCACTGAACAATGAACAAATTGTTTTGCCTGTTGCTGACAACCTTGTTGACAGCAGCCATGGCCCCCTTATGCGCACAGGAAACCATCACTATCAGGATCGCAGATAAAACAACCCGTGAAGCCATACCGGGCGCCACCATCACTACTGCAGATGGAAAAACTTATACTACCAACGATAAAGGAGAGATCATCCTCAACAGCTCCGTAACAACCTGCACCATCATGGGTATCGGATATGCCAGCAGGACCGTGGACATCAGCAAGGGCCCACACCTCATTATGATGGAGCCACAGGCAGCCAATATGCAACAGGTGATCGTTACTGCCAACAGGCAGGTACAACAACGTAATGCTGCCCCCATCGCCATCAGTACCATCAGCGCTTCCACCATCAACGATACCAAGGCAACCACCATCGATCAACTCGTCAATAAAACACCAGGCGTATTCATGGTGAATCTCGGCAACGAACAGCATATGATGAGCATTCGTCAACCCATGAGCACCAAAGGCCTTTACCTCTACCTCGAAGATGGTATCCCTATCCGCACCAGCGGCGTGTTCAACCACAATGCCCTGCTCGAAATCAATATGACCGCCGTCAAAAATATCGAGATCATTCGCGGTCCCAGTTCCAGCATGTATGGCGCAGAAGCCATCGGAGGCGCCATTAATTTCATCACCCGGTCCGCCCCCGTTCAGCCCATGGCAAGAGTGGCCATCCAGGGGAACAATACGGGCTATAGCCGTGCAGACCTTAGCACCGGCGCCAGTTTCGGAAAACTGGGCATTTCCTTCAATGGCTATTTTGCTCAAAACAATAATTGTATTCTGGAAAGAAGCGATTTCAAAAAATGGACAGGCACCCTCCGCGCCGATTACCTTTTTTCAGACAAGACCAAGCTAATCACCTCCATCACAGCACTTGACTATTACAGCGATATGCGTGGCAGCCTCGATAGCGCCGCCTTCCGCAACAAAGATTACAGCACGCCGCAAACCTTTACCTGGCGGAAAGTGAATGCCCTCAGGTTCAAAACCCAACTCGATCATACATGGCGTAACGGAAGCAGTACCAGCATTGCGCTGATCTACCGAGATAACAGTGTTGCGCAGAATCCTTCTTATCGCGTAAAAGATGATTTCCGTCGTTCAGGAAGCAACTGGACCGGTAAAAAATCACTGGCCCACGGAGAGATCAACGATAACTCGTTCAACAGCTATGCTGCCGTTATCACCCATCAACAGAAATGGCTGAATGGAAAATTGAATTCGGTGAGCGGGCTTAGCCTGGATCTCAGCCCTTCCACTTACAATGCTTACTATATCCGTATCGATCAGGATACGGTCAACAGGAAATATCTTTCTTTCACAGAAAGACCAGACAGCCTGCTCAGCCATTATTTCACCAATATCAGCAATGGCGCAGCTTTCACGCAACTGGAATACAGGTTGACAGAGAACCTTCGCCTGATCGGCGGCCTGCGCTTCGACCTGTTCAGGCTGGCATTCCGGAACTATTTGCCCCCCTCTGCATTCAGCGGATCGCCCAATACAACGGAGACCTATAAGCGATTCACCCCAAAGGCAGGGATCACCTGGCAACCTGTAAAGGCCATCGGGTTCTATGCCAACTATAGCGAAGGATTTGTTGCCCCCCAGATCACTGAACTGTTCAATGGCGTAAAAGTCCCCGACCTCAAACCGCAAACCTTTTACAATTACGAAGCTGGTGGTTGGATCAGCCTTTTCCAGGGAAAGATCTATGCTGATTGGAGCCTCTACTATCTCCAGGGGACCAATGAGATCATCAGTATCCGTTTCGATGACGGCAGCTCAGGCAATGCCAACGCAGGAAAAACAAAGCACCAGGGTATCGAGTATGGGCTCAGCTTCCGACCCACTCGTGAATGGATGCTCCGCTTCAGCGGGACAAATTCAAGCCATCGCTTTGTGAACTATGCTGAAAAAGGGATCTCGTACAATGGCAAGACCATGAATGGAGCACCTGCATTCACCGGCAACGCGGAGCTACAATACAAACCCAACTGGCTCCCCGGTTTCCGTACCGGCATCGAATGGCAGCACAATGGCTCCTACTGGATGGACCCGCAAAACACCGTTCGTGATCCGGGCTTCAACCTACTCAATCTCCGTGCAGGATATGAGTGGAAAGCCTTTGAAGTATGGTGCAATGTGATCAACCTGACAGACAATTATTATTCCATCAATACCAGTAAGAGCGCTTACGGATATGCCTATACGGTTGGAAATCCGCAAAGCTTCAATATCGGTATCGTGTATACGATAACTGCCAAAAAGAAGTAAGATGATCAGGAAGAATATTTACAAATGGCATCGTATCAGCAGCCTGATCATCGCCATACCCGTATTGCTCTGGGCCATCAGCGGATTCATGCATCCACTGATGACAACCATCAAGCCCCGGATCGCTACCCAAACCCTGACTACCCAGGCCATCGACTCAACGGCACTGCAAACAACATTGCGGACAGCCCTTGAACAGAACAATATCAAATCGATCCACACTGTCCGGATCATTCATATCGATACCAATTGGTTCTACCAGGTACAACTGAAGAATGGAGAACCACCGCTGTATCTCAGCGCCAAAAATGGTAAGAGCCTGCGCAATGGCGACAAGCTCTATGCGCAATATATCGCCAAACAATTCTTACAGGGGCAACCGAAAACAGGAAATCAGGAGCACGTTATGCAAGCATCCTCTTCCGGGCAAGACTCCCTCCATATCGATCTTGCCGTAATGCCCATTGCTCCCGCCTCCCACGATTGCTGTGATGCCGCCACCAACTGTGTGCTCACCGATACCACCGGCAGCCTGGTGGAAAGCGTGGAGCCCATCACCAGCTTCAACAAAGAATACAAATACGTGAACCGGCTCTTACCCGTGTACAAAGTGAAGTTCGACCGGGCAGACAGCATCCGCGTGTACGTGGAAACTACGCAGGACCGGTTCGCATTCGCCATGGACAACAGGCGTGCCGGCTTCGACAGGTTCTTCGCCATCTGTCATACCTGGGACTGGCTAAGCGACACCGGAATATTCAAGTATGTCCTGATGGGAGCCATCACCTTACTGGGCTTTCTCACCACTATTATGGGGCTGTATATCTTCTTCATCACAAAAACAAAGAATGGATCACAACCTATCGCAAAGGCCAGGAGAAGCCACCGGTATATTTCCCTGACAGCTTCCCTGTTCACCCTGATGTTCACTTTCAGTGGTGGCCTGCATGCGCTGGATAAATTGCGAACGCCAGACCTTATTGCAGACGATCGCAGCAATGATATCCCCACTACCGCCATACACTTCGATTATCAGCACTTACAAGGCGCTCTCCCAACTACCGCCTTCAACGATATCAGCCTGGCAAGGATCGATTCGTCCCTTTACTGGCGGGTGATCACGCAAAAGAAAAAGGTGGAATACATCAGTAATGATGATCACGCAATTCTTCCCAATGGAGA
>JAGIAP010000097.1:9461-16350 GCA_017744805.1 Chitinophagaceae bacterium
GAAGAACAGCATGCCATTTTCCTCGCCACTGCCATGAGTGGTCACTCAGCAAGAGAAGTGATGAAGCTGGAACGCATCCCGAAATTTGAAGGGGAATATGGATTCGTGAACAAGCGGCTGCCAGTGTGGAAGGTTGGCTATGCAAGCAATAGCCAGGAACGATTCTATGTAGAGACCAGTACCGGGAAATGCGCTGCTCATGTAACCGATAAAGACTTGTTTGAAGGCTATAGTTTCGCACTGCTGCACAAACATCATTTCATGGATTGGGCTGGCAAGTCCACAAGGGATATAAGCACCATGATCGCTGCTGGATTGCAGGTGATCATGGTGCTGGCAGGGTTATTCCTTTTTTACAGATGGATAAAACGATAAGTGCTTAGAGTTTCAATTTCACACCAAGCCTTCCCAGCAATCCGCCGATGCCGACGATCAGTAAGGCGAAGGCCAGGGACTTCAATAGTCCAACTGCCCCGGTAAGGATCCAATCCGGCAGGGACCATCCACTTGCTCCCGCTATCGCATAAGCGAAATATGGTATCAGGTAGCAAAGCAGGGTATTGGTGCCTGCCGGTTTGATGAAATTGAACCAACCGGCTTTCCCATGCTGATCGGCGATCCAATTCACCAGCAGGAATACAACGATGGTGATAGCGCTGCAGATCAACACCCAACTGGGCGTTACCAGAATCTTGGAGATACCCCAGTAAGGGCGTAGCAATACTCCAAGGCCAAACAACGCAATGGCCATGATCAACAGAACGCCCATCATTTTAGCTGACTGCTGCTGTTTATGATAATGAAAGAAAATATTGGTAGTGATGGTCCCACCCAGTACAAGGGCCACATGTCCGCCCACGCCTAGCGGACCGATGATCATCTCAATGATATCATTCTTCAGCAAGCCAGCATGGGATGCAATACATATTCCCAGGAAGAAGGCCCAGCAGATAGCAATGATGGCAGTTTTATTTCCCGAGAGCATCACCACGATGGCGCCCACCATATAAGCCCAACCGATCAGTCCAAGAATTCCCCACCAGTAAGTACTAAATCTTTGAACGTTCTCTCCTTCACCTCCCCTGCATATGAAAGCCAATACCAGCAATATGCCGATGGCCACCGTTTTAACGATCCGCTTTATCCAGGGGTTGGCAGATTTTGGCCATGAGTTCCAGATACCGATAAAAGCCAGGCAAGCCAGCACATTCCATACACTCCTGTTGATGCCGGTTGCAGCGGCATTCAGGTATTCCCCGTTCACCAGGAAAAGGCCCATCACCAACAATGCAGCCCCACGCTCCAGGATATGCAGGAAGATCTTCCCGTTGTCATCTCCCTTCGATCTCCGGTTATTGATAGCCAATGGCACAGACATGCCTACAATGAAAAGGAATGCAGGGAACACGGCATCTGCAAGGCCCATTCCATCTTCAGTAGCCGCAGTATGCTCCAGCCAACCTGGAATATCTTTGAGCGACCAAAGATCATTGACGAAGATCATCAGCACCATGGTGAGTGCGCGAAGGATATCTATCGAAGATATCCGCAGAGCTGGAGCAGTTGACATATTATTTCCGGGGTTTGAAAGTTTACCTATTTCACATCCCTGATAGCATCGAACAATGCACGGAAGCAAGCGCTCTGTGAGTTCGGGCCGGGATTGGGATTCTTGCTTTTTCCATAGAACTCATCCAGGAAGGATTGTGCAGGCGACCATACTGTTTGCACCATTCCCTGGAAATATTGTTTCATCTCTGCAGTAGATCCTTTCCTGAAGCTGATCATATCATTCAATTGGGCCACTGCATTAGTAGGGTTCCTCCAAGGAGAAGTGGCCACACGAATGCCTTTTGCTGCAAAGAGCACAGGTGTTTTGTCCGGCCGCTCGTAATGCCAGTCGCAGATGAATACATCTTTCGGTATCATATCGATGGCACGATGGCTATTGTTGAAACTAGCTTCCCACATACCGATACCTGTGGTCTTCCCATCAATCAATCTATCCCCCCAGATCCATAGCTCTCTTTTGCTGAGCGCCAGGTGATCCCGGATCTTTCTCACTTCATTGGCAAAGAGCTCGGCCTTATCCCTTCCACTGCAACGGGGGCATTTATCATCACCGAGATAGAATACTTCATCCATGCCCGCATGGAATGCATCTGTCTCGAAAACTTCGCAGATCTCATCCACCAGCTCGAACACGATCTTATGGACTTCCGGATGAAGCGGGCAATAACTTTTGCAATAAAGCCCGTCAGCGTTTGGCCATGCATATTTCTCAGGCATTTTCACATGCGGTGTTTCATCAAATTGAGGGTATACGCGCAGGAGATTATGTGTAGTGGAAGCCCATGATTGGTGACCCAACAGATTCACTTGCGGAATGAGCCTGATCTTCGATTGCTTGCATGCCGCCACCAGCTTCTTCACATCGGCTTTGGAGAGTGCATTGGAGTCCCGCAATTCAGGGTGCGACCCATATTCATAATTGTAATCAACGCGAAGGATGAGCGTATTTACTTGCCGGGGCGCCAGCTCTTTGGTGATGAAAGTAGTGAATGCATCGATGCCGGCCTTCTGTGGCGCAGCGATGCAAAAGCCCCGTACCGGAAGAATAGTATCGAGGTCCGATTGCGCTTTTGATGTGATACTGCAAACGATCGTTAGCAAAAGCAAGACAGGAATAAGGGTGTGCTTTCTCATTTGAACCGTCATAAAATTTGAATTTAATGAAAAATTGCCAGACAATACTTCTATTCTATGTATCTGAATTGGCAATTCTGTAATCAATAATGACGGCATGTATGATGAACGGTCAGGGATTGACACGCTCGAAAAGATAGGGCAATGTTTTTCCATTCCCCGACACCGCTGCCTGTAACTGGTTGTTCTTGAAATGATATTCAATACGCTTGGGAAAATCATGGGCTGGGTTCTCGCATACGAAATGATCTTCATCCAGCGATACGAATTGGAAATACACGATATCCTTGTTCTCTTTTATATCGGCTACATAGAAGATCAGGTTATCCTTTGCGATGATGCGCAGTTTCTCAACAAACGAAGTATCGTTGCCACGCATGGACACTCCCCACCCCTGCCATTCCGTAGGTGACACCTTCACCCATCTTTCGGATCCTGATCTGCCGGCCTTCATGTCCAGTCGTTTCCAGGTTCCGGTGAGCCAATCCAGCTTTTTGAGATTTTCGGGAGAGGCCGAAACAGATTGCGCCCCGGCGAAAAAGGGAACCATGGCAAGGGCCCAAAAGATGATCAGCTTCATCATGGGGAATATTTGTTGTATGCTAAAGATACTATTTGTTTTGCAGCAGCCGATCGGTATCCACTAAGCAATTGCAGGGAAATCGAACCCAAACCTGCTTCCTTCCCCTATCCTGCTTTCTACCCAAATATTCCCGCCCTGCGCTTCAATGAATTCGCGCGAAATAGCCAACCCCAAACCGGTCCCACTCTTTTCATAGTTGCCCGGCACTTTGTAATATCTATCAAAAATACGGGTGAGGTATTTTTCATCGATCCCGATCCCATGGTCCCGGACCGCAATGGAGACCTTCTCATTTTTTCGGCTGGCCGTTACTTCGATCACCGAGGCTTCGGGCGCATACCTGATGGCATTGGTAAGGAAATTGATCAACACCCATGATGTTTTTTCCATATCGGCCATCAAGCCCGGGAGCGCAGGGGCGATATCGGTTTTGATGATCATCTGCTTTTGTTGCGCCTGGAACTGCACGGCCTGTACGGCGTGCTGAATGATGTCTTCTGCGGCTGCCGCCTGTATCTTGAGCTGGATATTCCCAGTTTCCACCTGGCTCATATTGAGCAGCTCACTGGTGATCTTCAGCAATCTGTCCGCATCATCCTTGATACTGTGCAAAAGCTCCTGCTGCTCTTTATTCATATTCCCAACGCGTGCATCATCCAGTAACCTCGCGCTCATTTTGATACTCGAGATCGGGGTCTTGAGCTCATGCGACACCGTGGCGATGAAATTCGTTTTTGCTTCATCCAATTCATGGAAGGGGGTGATATTCCGCAACACGATCACATCCCCGATCCTTTCTTCTTCGTTCCTCACTTCGATCCTTTCATTCACGAAATAACTTTTCTTTCCATCGGCAAATATTTCCAGCTCTGCCCTGGGCTCATCCTGCAATAATGTTCGCATCAGATCATTGCGCAAAGCCAGGTCGGGCGCATATTTCCCGATCACATCTTTTTCCCGCAGCCCGATCAGCGACTCCGCTACCGAGTTCAGGAACAAGACCTGTCTCTTTTCATCGAAGCCGATGATGGCATCCCGCATATTGTTGATCACCGCTTCAATACGGCTCTTCTCGAATTTGATGCGCGCAAGATTGCTATGCTCATACTCATCCAGTTTTTCGGCCATGATATTGAAAGCATTGGCCAGGTCCCCGAACTCATCTTTCTGACTGAGGTGGATCCTCCTGGAATAATTCTTATTGGCGATAGCACTGATACCGGCAGAAAGTTGCCGGATAGGATTACTGATCACCCCGGGAAAATTCAACACCAGGGTGAATGCGATAAGCGCCAGGATGGTGAAGATGATGGTCATCCAGGTGGCAGCGCTTTCGGCACTATCACGCGCGCTCTGGTTCTTGTGTAGGATCGCTTCCTGGTTGAGGTCGTTGATGAGCTGAATGCTTTGGCGAATGCCGGCCTGTGCCACCGAATCGTTCCGGTTGATACGAAGCTGCTCAAAGTATTGTCGCACCAGGATGGTGCCATCCTTTTCTCCCGGCTCGGTGATATTCTTTTCCTGCAATAAAAGATTATTCTCGAAGAGGCGGAGGGCCAGCGAGTCTGACCGGAGATGCTCCATCGCCTTCAGCATATTGTTATTGTACACCAGGGTCTCGTAGTTGTTCTTCAATACCCTGTCCGCATCTCCTTTCAACCGGTGAATGGAGATGATGCCAAATACGCCGAACACTACGATCACCAGGAAGAGGAATCCTATGCCCAGTGTTAATTTCGTTTTTAGTCGCATCTTATGATAAAATTACAACATCGATGTCAGCAGCAGCCAGTTTGGTCAGTAATTGATTGAATACTGCCGTACTGAGGATCACGTTCCAGATACTGAGATGCGGTTTGCCGATACAGATAGTAGTGATCTTCTTTTGTTCAGACACCTCGATGATCCCTTTGGCAATATTGCTATGCTCCAGCTTGATCACTTCCCCGCCCAGTTCTGTAGCCAGTTTGAAATTATTGATCAGGTGCCGTTGGGCAGCCAGCCCGATACGGTCGCCGGACTCTTTGGGGGTTTGCACATACAGCAGGTACCAGCGCGCATTGTAGTAGGCAGCCATCCTGGCGGTTTTTCGGATCACCATTTTGGCTATAGCATGGTTACTGCTGATACAGGCCAGGAACCGCTCTGCACGGCCATTCCCAAGCCCCGGCAACTCCCTTTCGATCTTTCCTTCCACCTGGGAAGCCACTTCCTTCAGCGCCAGTTCCCGCAGTTGAAGGATCTTCTCTGATTGAAAGAAATTGGTGAGTGCAGTTTGTATCTTGTCTTTGGTATAGATCTTCCCTTCCCGGAGCCGGGTGATCAATTCATCTGCCGTAAGGTCGATATTCACTACTTCATCGGCCATCTGCAATACGCTGTCGGGAACACGCTCTGTCACATCCACACCTGTGATCTCCTTCACCGCTTCATTGAGGCTTTCGATATGTTGGATATTGACTGCGCTCACCACGTTGATGCCAGCATTGAGTATTTCCAGCACATCCTGCCATCGTTTGTCGTTCTTGCTACCTTCGATATTGGTATGCGCCAGTTCGTCCACTATCACCACTTCCGGCCTGAGATTGAGGATGGCCTGGACATCCATTTCTTCCAGCTCCTTTCCTTTGTAGAAGAGACGGCTCCGGGGAATTACGGGCAGGCCGTCGAGCAGGTCATGCGTCTCTTTCCGGTTATGAGTTTCGATATATCCGATCTTTACATCCACTCCATTACGGAGAAGTGTATGCGCTTCCTGAAGCATCCGGAATGTTTTCCCCACCCCGGCGCTCATGCCGATATAGATCTTGAACTTGCCGCGGCGGCTTTGTTTGATCAGGTCTAAAAAATGTTGTTGCTCATCTTGTTCAGACATGATATCGGGGGATTGTACTGTACTCAAATATACTTATTTACTTCAGGTATGGCCCGTCGCCCGCGACCCAGCGAGCAACGGGCCATATCTTGTCTTAAAAGCTCAATGCAATAGCAGTGGCTACAATAGGACTGGATTTGGTGGTTGACAGATCTCTCTTCACAAAATATCCTTCCTTCCCGTGGAAGCTGCGTACCTCCAGCCTCCACACCGCATTGGCAAATAACTGGCGATCATAGTTCACACTCCATCCGAAAGTTTTAAATCCTTCCGGTGTTCCGCTGGCAATGATCACTCCTTTCTCATCCTGGAAATATTCCCCGCGCATAGAGATGCTATTGGTCCTATCCGGGCTGTACTTCAGGATCAGCACCCCGGTGAACCAGTTGTTGAGATCGCTTTTACCTTTTGCTTTTTGTTCCATTCCATAGTCGAACCCGGCTGTAAGGCCAAGCTTTTCCGTTAGGGCAAAGATGCCGTATACATTATGATAGTAGCGCATCAGCCTAACGCTGTCTGGTTTATCGTTACCCACAAACGTGCTGTAGTTCAGGGTTACAGAAGATGAAGGTTTGAAAGTGATCTGTGTGCCGAAAGCAGGTGTTGAGTTACCGTCCACACGTTGAATGCGTTGCCATCCGTTGAGGTACAGGGCAGCAAGATACCATTTATCGTTCCTGCTGGTATAACCGATTTTAGCCCCGGCTTCATAGTAGGGAGAATTG
>JAGIAP010000097.1:16360-16572 GCA_017744805.1 Chitinophagaceae bacterium
ATGCGAAGGCATGATGCCTGCATCCAGCCAGAGATTGGCAGTTTTTGAAAGCTTAATACCTGCATTGGCCTCATAGATATTCTTCAGAACACCCGGCTCGGCAGCCAGGTTGGCATTCATATAAGTGCCGGCACCGATGGCCAGGTTGGCGCGTACACGGTCGCTGTTGTAAGAGCCTTTCAGAAAGGCCAGGTTCACATTCACTTCATTGG
>JAGIAP010000098.1 GCA_017744805.1 Chitinophagaceae bacterium
GTGGCGGCTGATGAATCTGGAAATATATACAATAGCCTTTATCAGGATTTCATTGTCAGGAAACTGAGCACAGATGGATCTTCTGCAACCATTGCCGGTGCTTCCGGTAACAATTCTATTCTATCTTATCCCAAAGGCATTACGGTTAACAAGAGTGGTAGCCGGGTAGTGATTGCCGAATGGTGGGCGCATAGGATCAGAGAATTGAACTGGAAAAATAACGGAACTTACCAGCTTACAACATTGGCCGGCCCGGTAGATGGTTCTATTCTGGGGGCCACAGACGGAAAGGGGAGCGAAGCCCGCTTTCATAATCCAACAGGTGTTGCCATGGATGACAATGGAGTGGTATACGTAGCTGATGCCCAAAACAATAAGATCAGGAAGATCGTAAAGAACAATAACGGGGAAGTGACTGTATCCACACTGGCAGGAACAGGCATCGAAGGTATGGCCAATGGCAAGGGCAAGAATGCTTCTTTCAATTATCCTTGCAGGTTATGGGTGAACCCAACTGGTAACCTGATCTACGTATCTGACAGACTCAATAACCTGATCAGGAAGATAGAACTAATATGAGTTATCCTCCTTATCGCAGGGAGCAGCCAGGGCTCAGAATCCGGCTGCTTCCTGCTTACTTCGCGTTATGTAGATAGATGCTGATTGCCAAGGAAAGGCATCTGCCGCAGCGCCGGCCAACTTTCCAAAGGCTTCTTCCGCGGCTCTTTCGCGGCAAAACCGCGGGTGAACCTGCCTTTCTCTGCGGGAGACTCGCGGACACGCAGCGCAATAAGTAGGGTAAAAACAGCCAATATCTGCGTGTGTGTCGCCTTTTATCTTATCAGATCACTTTCTTTTTCCACCTTCCGCTCCTGATGTACAGATAAGACATGGTGAACATACTGAGCCAGTACACCCACTCGCTCATCCAACCGATGGACAAGGGAAATTTGAGCCATTCCAGCACCACAAAGCAATATGTACAATACATGATGAGCGTGATGGCTTCGATGGCCAGGTTGACGGTGGTATTACCTGTACCAGTAACCGCATTCAGCCAGATAGTGGAAAAACTGCCCAGCACCATCGCTATGGAAACCACCCTCACTACGGGAATGGCGGATTCCACAAATCCTGATCCTTGTCCATAGATCAACAGGAAAGCGCCCGGGAAAATATTCAGCAGTATCGCGATGGAAATGGAAATACCGGTACTGACGCGCACGATCTTATGGATCACTTCCAGCACCCTATCTTTTTTCCCCTGCCCGATGATATTGCTTACCATGGTATTGCTGGTGGCGGCAAAGGCCCAGTTGAATACTCCGAACAAGCCGAACAGGTTCCGCATGGTATTGCTGATGGCCAGGTCGCGGTTGGCTTTGCCGGAATGGAAGCCATGTCGCTCCACCAGGATATAGAAGAATACCCAGGACGAGATACTGATGGCATGTTGAACGATCAGGGGAGAGGATTGCACCAGTATCAGTTTGCTGACCTCTTTGTTATATCCAAAATGCTTGTATAAAGAAAAGCGCTTACTGATCCCCTTTATATGGATCACTACAAATACCATGAACATGCCCACGGCTTCTGCTATCACGGATGCAATGGCGGCCCCATCGAAGCCCAGTTCAGGAAAGCCCAGCTTACCGTAGATCAATGTATAATCGAAGAAGATATTGGCCACTGTTTCTGCCAATGTGCCGATCACCAGGTATTTGCTTTGGTTGGTGCCTACCAGCAGGGCGTTCCGCATCTGGTACACATACAGGAAGGGGAGGCCCCAGATCCGGATGCGGAGGAAACTGATGGATTGATCCACCACTTTTTCATCGGAGAGGAAATGTCTGAGTATCCAGGGCGCTACAAACCAGGTGAGCAGGATGCCGGTTACGGCAATCACCATGGCAATACGGACACCCTGCGAGAACAGCTTGCCGATCTCATCCACCCGGTTCTCACCGGCCCGCCGGCTGATCAGAGCCTGCAGGCCATTGTTCAACCCGCCCCCGATAGCCGCGAAAATGAGGTAATATACGCCTGTAAGGCCGGCAGTGCCGAGCTCGCTTTCTCCCAGTCCTCCCAGGAAAATATTATTGGTAATGAAATTGATCTGTGGCACCAGCAGCGCGAAGCTGATGGGCAATGCAATTTTCAATATCTGTTTATAGGAGACCTCTAACTGTAACCCTGGTACTGTACTCGTGGACATAATAGTGGGCAAATTTACAGAGAAGCCCGCAGACCTGTGCTATGGCCCCGAAACTGTTATTGTCCCTTCCCCCAAAATTATGTAACATTGCAACTTCTAATATTATGTTGAAAGCAACTTTTGATATTATTCCGGATAGCATTGCCAGTGAGAACCTGCAGAATAACTTGCTGCTGATGGAAGTAAGTGATCAGATTTTCTGTTATGTATTGTATAGCAGGGAAAGTCGCCGCTTCCTGGGGTTCAGGCAATACAACCTCGACTTCATCCCCGGTAAATCCCCGCTCGAAGCCCTTTCCGAGATCCTGTCAGGAGATGAACATCTCCAGCATCATTTCGCTGAGGCATACCTGGTATATCATTATACGGACAGTAACCTGCTGCCCGAAAAATATTTCACCATCGATCTCAACAAGCCCATCACCGAGGTGGTTTACGGCAATGCCCGCAAGGGACTGCTCCTGAACGATAAGGTGGAAGGATGGGGGCTCTACAATATCTATCGCATTCCCCGCGAAGTGCATAGCCTGCTGCAGCAGAAATTCTCTGCCGGCAAGTACTGGCATTACAATACCTTGTTGCTTTCCGGTATCGACCAGGAAACTATCGAAGGGGATATGATCAAAGTGGTGATAGCGGCGGATAAGTTTGCCGTGGTGGTATTTAAGAACAAACAATTGCAACTGGCGCAGAGCTATCATTACCAGACCCCGGAAGATGTGAGCTTTCAACTGCTGGCATTGGCGCTGCAGTTTGGGATCGACCAGGAGACTGCCAGTCTTAGAGTATCCGGATTGATGGACGAGCAGAGCATACTGTACCAGGAGCTGTTGAAGTACTTCAACCAACTGGAATGGGAGCAACTGCCTGTAGAAACCAGCACTGAAGAAGGTTTCTCGGATTTCCCCGCCCATTATTTTTCACCTTTGCTGAAAATGGCCTTATGCGTATAATCGGTGGTGAGCACGGTGGCAGGCGGATCAACCCGCCGGCAAAAATGCCTTATACGAGACCTACTACCGATGTGGCCAAGGAAGGCCTCTTCAATATCATTCAGAACAACCTGGATATAGAGGGGATGAAAACCCTCGATCTCTTTGGTGGCACCGGCAGTATCAGCTATGAGCTGGCTTCCCGGGGCGCAGCAGACCTCACCATTGTGGAGAAGGACACTGCCATGTTCGAGTTCATCCGCAAAACTTCCACCGACCTGAAACTGGAAAACTTCAAGGTGATCAAGATGGAGGTTTTCAAATTCATTGAGAGCTGTGCGGACCAGTTCGATTTTGTCTTCGCCGGTCCTCCCTATGCCCTGAACACTATCGATGAGCTGCCTAAAAAGATAGTGGAAAAGCAACTGATCAAACCCAATGGATGGTTTGTGCTGGAGCATACGCCTCGTAATAACTATGAGGGATACCCGCTTTTTGTCACTTCCAGGAATTATGGCACTACCATCTTCAGTATTTTCGTGAACAAACAGGCTACATAAATACCGTTCAGATGAACATTTTTGTAACAGGCATCGGTACCGGGGTAGGCAAAACACTGGTATCGGCCATCCTTACGCGCGCATTGGAAGCCGATTACTGGAAGCCTGTGCAGGCGGGCTTTGAGGAGGGAACGGACAGTGATTACGTGAGATCGGCCATTGATGGCATGGATTCAACCATCCATCCTGAATTGTACAAACTCCGGTTACCGGCATCTCCGCATATTGCTGCCCGGCAGGAAGGAGTGGAGATCTCCATCGAAAAAATTTGTGCTTCAATTCCGGTAATAAATCGTAATTTGATCATCGAGGGTGCCGGTGGATTGATGGTGCCGTTGAACGAGACGGCCTTTGTGGCGGACCTGATAAAAGCACTGAATGCAAAAGTGATACTGGTCAGCAGAAACTATTTGGGGAGCATCAATCACTCCCTTCTCACAGCAAGGGTATGCAGGGAAATGAACCTGCCCGTGATCGGATGGGTCTTTAACGACCAATACCTGGATTATGAAGAAGAGATCGTTCGCTGGAGCGATATTCCTAAGATAGCAACAGTTCCATATTCAGAAACGACTGACGGGGCGTTTATCAATTCACAGGCCATGGCTCTGAAAGAGCGGCTGAAAGCATTACTATGATAAAAAGTACCGTAAGAAAAGAGTATTTGCAACGAAGGCTGGAAATTCAGGAAGAAGAACTGCAACAACAGATCGCACTCATGGCTTTCAATTTCAAGAAACTGGAATTGCCGGCAGTGAAATTTCTATTATCCTATTTCCCGCTCGCCAACAGAAGGGAATTCGATATCACCGTTTGTGAAGATATCCTCAAGAAACAATATCCCACCATGCAGGTGGCCTGGCCCCGCCTGGAAGTCCATAGCGCGGATATGGAAGCCTGCCTCGTGGAAAAAGGCGGCCTCTTCCTCAAGAACAGGTTCAATATCCTGGAGCCCATCAGCGGGGTGGTGATCCCGCCGGACCAGATAGATATGATCTTCGTACCTTTGGTGGCCTTCGAGAGCCGCGGTTACCGTGTAGGATATGGTAAAGGGTATTACGACCGCTACCTGGCGCGCTGCAGGCCAAATGCCGTCAAGATCGGTTTCTCCTTCTTCGGGCCGGTAGACAGCATCGAAGACATCGATGAATTTGATGTACCTTTAAATTTTTGTATCACACCGTTTCGCATTTATGAATTTTAATGCTCCTCTCTTAAGGCCAATCCGCATACTACTGGTGCCCTTCTCCATGATCTATGGCGCCATCGTTTGGCTGAGGAACCGGTTATACGATAAACAGGTGCTCAAATCCACTCCCTTCAATCTTCCCCTGATCTGCGTAGGCAACCTCTCCGCAGGAGGGACCGGCAAATCGCCCATGGTGGAGTTCCTGCTCAAAAAGCTCCATACCCGTTGGAATACCGCCGTGCTCAGCAGGGGATACAAAAGGAAAACAAAAGGCTATGCCCTCGCCAAGCCCGGCACCAGCGCCCTCGAGATAGGAGATGAGCCCATGCAGTTCCATCTCAAATACCCTGAGGTGAGCATTGCAGTAGGAGAGGAAAGGATCGTGGCCATCCCACAGCTCCTTCATGATAAGCCCGGCACCGATCTCATTATCCTGGACGACGCCTTCCAGCACCGCGCCGTTACAGCTGGCATGAATATCGTGCTCACGGATTACAATAATCTTTTCACCCGCGACTGGTTCCTGCCCACCGGCGACCTCCGCGACGAGAAGAGCAGTTACAAAAGAGCCGATGTGCTCATCGTTACCAAATGCCCTCCCACACTCAGTGAAGAGGAAAAACAACAACTGGAGATGGAGATCAAACCGCTGGCCCATCAGCGCCTCTTCTTCTCAACCATCAGGTACGGACAACCGTACCATATCATCACGAGAGAAACGATACAACTGGCCCCGGAGCTGGAAGTATTGCTGGTTTCAGGTATCGCCAACCCGGAGCCCCTCAAAAAATACCTGCACGAAGTTGCGGATACGTATTACGAATTGCTCTACAGCGATCACCATATCTTCAGCATCGACGATCTCAAAGAGATCCAGAAAAAGTTCAGCCAGATACAGGCTTCACAAAAGCTTATCATCACAACTGAAAAAGATGCTGTACGTTTGATCAAGTTCGAGCAACAATTGCAAGACCTGCCCCTGTATGTACTCCCCATTGAAGTGCAGTTCCTGTTTGGTGAAGAACCGGTTTTCACTGAATTAATGACTACATTCATTACAGGATTCAAACTGCCGGCATAAAGGCATTCCATTTGCATCAGGGCAATACAGCCCGCCTTTATGATCCATTAAAGCTTAACACAGAAAGAATGAGTAAGAAACACTCAAGAAAAGACAACAAGAAAAAGAGATCAGCCTCCACCTCGCAAAATGCAGTGAAAGGCACCCTCGATATTACCCGTTCAGGCATCGGGTATGTAATAGTGGAAGGACAACCCAATGATATCCTCGTCCGACCCAATGATTTCAATACCGCACTCCATGGAGATACCGTACTGGTACAGTCCAGCGGTGGCCGCCAGGGTAGCCGCCAGCAAGGCAAAGTAGTGAAAGTGCTCCACAGGAAACAGAGCGAGTTCCTGGGCAGGATCGAAATGGGCAAGAACTTCGCCTTCTTCGTAGCCGATATCGAAAAGCCCATGCCCGATATCTTCATCCCGCAGGAAAATCTCAAAGACGCCAAAGACAAGGATCGAGCCATCGTGCGCATCGTGGAATGGCAGCCCAATAAAAAGCCCGTAGGTGAAGTAGTGCAGGTAATGGATGCCGTGAACGAAGGAGACCTGGCCATGAAGGAGATCCTCATGGAGAACGGCTTCGGCCTCTTCTTCTCCGATGATGTGGTGGAGGAAACCGAGCGCATCCCCGATACCATCTCACAAGCTGCGATCGATAAAAGAAAAGACTGTCGCGATATACTCACGTTCACCATCGACCCCGTTGATGCAAAAGACTTTGATGATGCTATTTCATTTCGCGTGCTGAAGAATGGCATGTATGAGATAGGTATCCATATCGCCGATGTGAGCTACTACGTAGAGCCAGGCACCAAACTGGATGAAGAAGCGTATACGCGCGCCACCTCCGTGTATCTCCCGGACCGTGTAGCGCCCATGCTGCCGGAGCGTATCTCCAATGAGCTCTGCTCCCTTCGTCCCAAAGAAGATAAGCTCACCTTCTCCGTGATCGTACAGATGACACCGAAAGGAGAGATCAAACAACATTGGATCGGCAGGACCGTGATCCATTCCGATCATCGCTTCACTTATGAAGAGGTGCAGGAAACACTCGAAAAAGGAGAAGGCCTTTACCAGGACGAGCTCCTTATCCTCAATACCATTGCGCAGCGCATGCGTAAGCAACGTTTCAGGAAAGGCGCCATCAATTTCTCATCGGTGGAAGTGCGGTTCAAGCTGGATGAAACCGGCAAGCCCATCGGCATCGTGGTGAAAGAGAGCAAGGAAGCGCACCAGTTGATCGAAGAGTTCATGCTCCTGGCCAACAGGCTGGTGGCAGAACGCGCCTCCAAAGAGAAAGTGAACAAGAACCCATTGCCATTCCCATATCGCGTGCACGATCAGCCCGATGAACAAAAGCTCATCCCTTTTGCAGCATTCGCCAAACGATACGGGCATCATTTCGATACCACATC
The DNA here is from genome assembly GCA_017744805.1 of Chitinophagaceae bacterium. Lineage (GTDB taxonomy): Bacteria > Bacteroidota > Bacteroidia > Chitinophagales > Chitinophagaceae > Pseudobacter. The sequence goes on from JAGIAP010000098.1 coordinate 7,389, forward strand.
TCCCGATGCCATCGCTGCCAGCTTCAACCAGATGCTGCAGGATGTGAAGGGAAAACCTGAGCAGCATGTGCTGGAACAGCTCGGTATCCGCACCATGGCCAAGGCCGCTTATACGTCCGAGAATATCGGTCACTATGGGCTTGGCTTCACCAACTATTGCCATTTCACATCGCCTATCCGCCGTTACCCCGATGTAATGGTGCATCGCATCTTGCAGGAGATCCTGGATGGGAAGCCGCAGGCCGACAAAAAGATGGAAGTGAAATGCAAGCATTGCAGTGAGCGCGAGCGCGCGGCCATGGAAGCAGAGCGCGCATCCAACAAATACAAACAGGTGGAGTTCATGCAACAATACCTGGGCGAAGAATTCGACGGCGTGATCAGTGGCGTATCCACATTCGGTTTCTGGGTGGAGACCATCGATCATAAATGCGAAGGCCTCGTGAGCATTGCATCCTTACTCGATTATGATGATTTCAGAATGATCGAAGGCGATTATAGTATTGCGGGCATGCGCAGCGGTCGCAAGTTCCGGATGGGTGATAAAGTGCGTATCAAAGTGGTAGCCGCCAATCTTACCAGGCGCCAACTGGATTATGAGTGGGTAGTAGGAAGCGGCAGCAATGCTGAGCCCGCACCCAGGCCGGAAGGTGAGGGCAAGCGAAGGAAGAAGGAAGATGCCGCAAACGGGAATGATCCATTCGGTAAATTCAAGGGCTCCGGAAAAGGGGGTAAAAAGAAAAAAGACAGCAAGCCTGCGAAAAACAGTGGGGCCAAACAAAAGAAGAAGTCCCCTAAAAAATAACTATCATTGCGGGGTGCGCCAACTACAGCATGGGCAGCACCCTAAATTTTTTTTATGCAGCGTTTTGAAGATCTGGCGAAAAAGTTTGCGACCCATTTTAACCACAGGCATTTCCCTGCACAACCTGCCACCTTGTACGATGCGGATGAATATTTTCTCGGTATCGGTGGCAAGCGGATCAGGCCCGTGCTCTGTCTGATGGGCAATGAGCTGTTCGATAATATTGTGACCGATGCCTACCATGTGGCAACCGCCATCGAGCTCTTCCATAATTTCACGCTGATCCACGACGATATCATGGACAATGCACCGCTTCGCCGCAATATGCCTACGGTGCATGAAAAATACGGGCCCTCCACTGCCCTGCTGGCAGGGGATGTGATGCTGGTGGTGGCCTACGATCATCTCCTGAAGATCAAACCTGAATACCTCCGCAAGATCGCGCACCTGTTCAACAGAACGGCCCGTGAGGTCTGCGAAGGACAGCAACTGGATATGGATTTCGAGAAAAGAGAAAAAGTGGGACTGGAAGAATATATCCATATGATCCAGTTGAAAACCTCCGTGCTGGTGGCTGCCAGTCTGCAGATGGGCGGTATTTTGGGAGGTGCGGGAGAAAGGAATCTCGGTCATTTGTATGAGTTCGGCCGTAACCTGGGCATCGCTTTCCAGGTGCAGGACGATTACCTGGATGCATTTGGCGACCCTGCCAAATTCGGCAAGCAGGTAGGGGGAGATATCGTTGCCAATAAGAAGACCTTCCTCCTGATCAAGGCCCTGGAATCAGCCGATCCCGAAAGGCTCAAAGCCCTGAAGGCGCTTCTGGCGGGCAATGCAGCCGATAAAGTGGAGAAAGTGCTGGCCATATTCCGCGATCTGAAAGTAGATCAGTGGGCCTTCGACCTGAAAGAACAATACCTCAATGAAGCATATCGCCACCTGGAAGAAATAGCGGTGGTGTCTGAACGTAAGGAACCCCTGCAGGCCCTGGCGCGCTTCCTGGTACAAAGGGAATATTAGTGGCCTGTTTTACCAATTTTTCCATAATTTAACCGCTTAATCAAAACAACCTCCATATGGCGGGCTCGCTATTCCGTAAGAAATCAATCGATAAGATCCTGAAAGACGCCCAGAATGCAGATGAACATGGTGCTCATGGACTGAAGAAAATCCTCACCGTCAGAGATCTTACTTTCCTTGGAATAGCAGCAGTGGTAGGGGCCGGGGTGTTCTCCACCATCGGTACGGCCGCCGCAGATGGCGGGCCTGGTATTTCCCTGCTCTTTGTGATCACTGCCGTTACCTGCGGTTTCTCGGCCCTCTGTTATGCAGAATTCGCCTCTCGCGTGCCCATTGCCGGTAGCGCATATACCTATGCTTATGTAACCTTCGGGGAACTGGTGGCCTGGATCATCGGATGGGCCCTGATCCTCGAATATGCCATTGGCAATATTGTGGTGGCCATATCCTGGAGCAGTTATTTCAATAACCTGCTGATGGACGTTGGTATCCATCTTCCTGGCTGGCTTACGGTAGACCCTGCTACGGCGGAAAAAGCTTTCCATGAAGTGTCCAAAGTGGCGGCCACTGGCGTGCCGCTGGAGAAAGGACAACAATATGTGCTGGATGCCTACAATAGTGCGCCCTTCTTATTCGGTAGCAAATTCTTCGTGAATATCCCTGCTTTTGTGATCGTGGTACTGATCTCCTGCCTCACCTATGTGGGCATCAAGGAGAGCAAGCGCAGCGCCAATTTTATGGTGATCTTCAAGGTGATAGTGGTGTTATTTGTAATTGCGATCGGTGCTTTTTATGTGAAGCCCGGTAACTGGAGCCCCTTTATGCCGAATGGATTTGAAGGGGTGCTGAAAGGCGTGTCTGCCGTGTTCTATGCCTATATCGGTTTCGATGCCATCTCCACTACGGCGGAGGAAGCGAAGAACCCCCAACGTGACCTGCCCCGCGGTATGATCTACTCGCTGGTGATCTGTACCGTATTGTACATCCTCATTGCGCTGGTGCTTACGGGTATGGTGCCCTTCAGTCAACTTCGCGTGAACGACCCCCTGGCATTCGTGTTCGATAAGGTAGGCGCAGAATGGATCAGCAAGATCGTCAGCATCAGCGCCGTGGTAGCCACCACTTCCGTACTGCTGGTATTCCAGTTGGGGCAACCCCGTATCTGGATGAGCATGAGCCGCGACGGCCTCTTACCTAAAGCTTTCGGTAAAGTGCATAAGAAATATCATACCCCTTATTTCTCCACCATCGTTACGGGTATCCTGGTGGCCGTTCCCTCCCTGTTCATGCAGAGCAGCCGGATGACGGACCTCACCAGTATCGGAACCCTCTTTGCGTTTGTACTGGTGTCTGGCGGGGTGCTCTTACTGCCGAAGATCGATAACCGCCCGCCGGGAGGCTTCAAACTGCCCTATATCAACGGACAGTTGATAGTGCCCGTGCTGGTAGCGATATTCATTTACCTGTTCCGCGAAAGGATCGTGAGCGCAGCCAGTAACCTGGGCACAGACAGCCTGCAGGAAGTTTTGTTCCTGGCATTCCTGGTGGTGGCCGTGGTATTGTCCATTCTTACCTTCATCAAAAAATATTCTCTCATCCCCGTACTGGGTGTGCTTTTCTGTTCCTACCTGTTGATCGAGATACCGGCCATTAGCTGGATCTGGTTCTTCATCTGGATGGCCATCGGCCTCAGTATCTATTTCATGTACGGATACAGGAATAGTAACCTGGCAAAATATTGATCATGTCCTGGTTCCAGCCAGTTTGGGAGCGCCTGACCGAAGGGTATACCAATGCCCCGGAGTTGGCAGTTGCCTGTATTGCCGAGGTGGAAAAAGCCTATGGCGGCCGGAAAAGGCATTATCATAATGCGGATCATATCCAGGCCTTGCTGGCACTGTCGCAGGAATACCGGCATTCACTCAAAGCCCCGCTGTTGGTGGACTTTGCCATTGTTTACCATGATATCGTGTACAAGGTGATGCGGAAAGACAATGAACATCACAGTGCCGTTATTGCCGGCAAGAGATTACTTGCGTTGGGCATGGAGGCGTATGAAGCAGGTGTGGTGATGTTGTATATCGAAGCCACGCGGCATCACCAGATCCCTGCAGGGCTGGCGCATACGGAGGATCTGGCCTTGTTCCTGGATTTCGATATGTCCATCCTGGGTGCGCCCTGGGATGAGTATGAAGCATATACCCAGAAGGTCCGCAGGGAATATGGCATCTACCCGGATTTGATGTACAAGCCCGGGAGGGCGAAATTCCTGGAAGCCAGCCTGGCGGCGCCGGTCATCTTCCATAGTCCTGAATTCCATCTCCGCTTCGATGCACAGGCCCGTAACAATATGGAAAAAGAACTTCAGTATCTTTGCCGCAAATAACAGATCAGATCTAAGATGAAATTTCAAATAGGCGATAAAGTGGTGGTATTGCATTCCAATGAGGAAGGCGAAGTGGTGGACATTATCAACCCCAAAATGGTGATGGTGGATGTGCGTGGCGTAAAGTTCCCCGCATATACGGATCAGTTGGATTTTCCGTATTTCAAACAATTCAGTCAGAAGAAACTCTTTCCCGAGAAGCAACCTCAGAAAGTGTATATCGATAATGTGGCGAAGGAAAAACAGAAAGTGACCACCAAGGTGGCCGATGGCGTTTGGCTCACCTTCATTCCCGTGATCCATTCAGACGAGTTCGGGGATGATGTGGTGGACGATCTGAAGATCCGCCTCATCAACAGGACGCATGCCGGTTACAAGTTCAATTACAAACTGAACTATGGAGGGGATACCAATTTTGAACTGGTGAACCAGGTGCATTCCTTCGAGGATTTCTACCTGCACGATATTCCCTTCGAGAACCTGAACGATAGCCCTACTTTTTCTTTCGAGTTCTCCCTGATGAACCCGGACAAGAACAAGGCGGATTATTATGAGTCATCCCTCAAACTCAAGGCCAAGCAGGTGTTTCAGCGGATCGAGCAACTGAAGCAGAGTGGGGAAGCCACTTTTTCTTACAAACTCTTCGACGAATACCCGCATAAAGAATACAATTCCATCGACGTGAGCCCCCTGCTCACAAAGGGCTATAAAGTGTATGATGCCAAAAGTGCGCGCCAGCACCTGGAGCCGGCAAAGCATGAGATCGATCTGCATATCGAAGAGCTGACGCCCGACCCGGACAAGCTGGACAATTTCGAAAAGCTCACGCTGCAATTGCAGACCTTCGAGAAATATATGGAATTGTCCATCGCCCATCGCAGGCCCAGCCTCATCGTGATCCATGGTGTGGGTTCCGGCAAGCTGCGTGACGAGATCCATGATATCCTGAGGGTGAAAAAAGAAGTGAGCTCCTTCATCAACCGGTACCATCCCGCTTACGGCTATGGAGCTACGGAGATCTATTTCAAATATTGAGCCTTTCCCATGCGATCATTATTATCCTTATGCTGCCTGCTACTGACCCTGACCATCTCGGCACAGAAAACGATTACCCGTGATCTTCAAAAAGACCTGGATATGCTTTTGCCTGCCGGCACCGTACGGGTTGATATCAGGGATAAACTGGAGGATGTGCCGCGGCTGGTGGAGTTGAGAGAGCAACTGAGCGCTGCAGTGGATAAGCTGAACCAGGAAGGAGTGGATATCGGTGAGTCGACCATGATGATGGTGGGGCAAAGATATGACCGGAGATTGGGCATGGATTCTCTTACGTATATAGAGTACCGTAATCTCGTGATGGGCATGCAGGGCAAGAGGTTGGTATCTACCGGTTCTGCCGATATTGCCATTATTCATTCCGATAGCATCATCAGCTTCAAAGTTTCGGGAACTTCCAACAAAAAAATATCATTGCTTGACTCGATTCTCATCAACCGGAAAACCGGGGTATTGGTAGTCAAAAATCACCGGTTCAAACAGGTTGATACTTTCATGCTAAAGGCTACAAAGGACCTGTACAAAAGTCCTGTGCGGGGGTATAAATGGATCTATGCATTTCCGGAAGATGGCAAATCGAATGTCTTCTGGCAGAAAGAAGGAGAGCGTGAAGAGCTTGTCTACATTGAGTTTCAGCTAGGCGTAGTGGAAAAGACCGGAGAGACTTTGATCGATATCTTTCGGTATGAGATACACGAAGGAGCTACCCAATACAAGGATAAATTACCCCTGTTTTTTTGATCCTGTCAAATATCAACTAATCCTTACCCCGGCAATATAACTTTTAATAAAAGCGTTTAAGCAGACAGTTAGAATTAAACTGGATCTGATGCTTACCTTTTTACCCAATGTCCGCGCATACTGTGCCTCACGAACTTTTTCCATTCAATCATCACCATTGATCGATCGCCTGCTTCTCATGTAGGAGCGCATTGTAAACAGAAATTCTCTTTCTGAACGATCCATGTCAATCATACAACGGTTGATGCGGAGAAACCTGCGTTCCGGCATGAAGCGTGCATTATTGTTTGTGTTGATATTCTTTGGGGTTTATCCTGTCTGGAGGAACAGCGAATTTCATATTGCTGGTCCTGATACGGCTTTTTGTCAGAACGCCAGCCATATCCTCATGCGTTACCTGGAAAAGAAAGATGGAACGAAATATTATTATCTACCGGTGTCGCATAACTGTGGATGTGCGGTGGCTCAGTATTCCAATACGGGGGAGTTTGTGCAGTTCCATTATGCCACAAAGGAGTTCTATAAGATCACGCCGGAATTTCAGGCTTTCATCGATAGTGCAGGAATGGATAATCCGTATTTCCCGTTGGTGAAAATGAAGTCGCCACAGGTGGCTAAAAAGAAAGAGCCGGAGAAGAAGGAGCCCGAAAAGAAAGAAGGGGGGCTGGAGTGGTTCGGGATCCTGCTTTTATTTCATTCTTGGTGTTATCGCTATAGTAAAAAGCTTTTTGGTACATGGATGCTCTGGCCCAATGGCCCCCTTATTTTCCGTAACTTTGCCGCTCAACTACAAACCGGGTTATCGCTATGCCGTAAGGCAGAGAGGAAAGTCCGGACAGCACAGAGCAATGTACCGGTTAAGCGCCGGGTCTGCAGTTAGCTGTACATGCGGCTCCTGCGGAACAGATAGTGCCACAGAAAATAACTGCCTTGCACGGGTAACTGTGCAAGGTCAAGGTGAAAAAGTGGGGTAAGAGCCCACGGCGTTGCAGGGTAACCTGCAGCGGGGGTAAACCTTGCATGCTGAAATGCCATGTATACCAATCCATGAAGTGGCTCGCTTCGTTCACGCAAGTGAAGATTGGGTGGGTAGGCAGCTAGAGCCGGCCAGTAATGGACGGTCCAGATAAATGATAACCATGCGCTCCGCGCATACAGGATCCGGCTTACAGGTTTGTAGTTGTTCTTATTTCAACCAGGCATGACCGATAGCGCCTCCGGCTTCCATCAGCCAGGCGATGCCCAGGTGAACGATCAGCCCTCCCCAGATACTTCTTGTGTGATACACTACCACTCCCAGAATCATTCCGCCCATATAAGACGTGATGCATTCCAGTAATGGTTTTCCGAAATGAATGGCGCAATAGAAAGCGGCCATGGGAAGGATGGCGGCTTTGCCGGCATACCGTGCAAAAGCGAGTATGAGGAATCCTCTGAAGAAAGTTTCGATAGTGAGGAAATCGATGCCATAGCAGAGCTCGTACAACAGTTTGTAGCTCCAGGTCTGGTTCACGTATGGCTCAATGAAATCGATGCGATGTACTTTGGGATAGGTGCGGAGGAAGTCGGCCTGCGTGGATGCAAAGGCGATCAGCGGCACCATCAGTGCCAGTAAAATAAAGTAGGGCTTTGCATCGAATCCTTTGATGCTCATGCCGGCCACGGGGCCTTCAAATTTCCCCCATTTCCAGATCAGCGTAATGAAACCCAGTACCAGCAGGCATTTCAAGGGCCAATTGAGAATGAGATATCCATACCTGTCCCAGGGAAAAGCATAATGATTGGTAAAAAGACGGGTGAGCCAGTCGAAGGAAACCTTTCCGGCAAAGATGGCGGGGCCTGCCAGCAGTAGTAACCAGAAGAGGGGTTTGAGGGCGATGGTGTTCCTGTGTGCGAGCCATTGGATCAGCCAGGCGGCGCTGAACACGAAGAGGAACACACCAAAGAATGCAAGGAAGCGCCACCCGTAATGGGGAATGCTCATGCATCGTTCTTCAATGCCAACAGTGTAATTGAGGGTAATGAGAACAGCGGTCAGCAGGGTAATACCCAGGAAGGATAGCAGGTTCAGCGAGCGGACATAGGTTTGTAAATATCCGACAATGGCTTTCATGAAGAATGCTTACTGTGCTGTCGCTTTTCCTTCAAAGCTGGATTTCATCGTGCTCAGGAGATCGGAGGCGATCATTTTTTCCGCCAGCTTGATCATATTGCTGAAGGCTTTGGCATGAGAGATACCATGACCGATGATCACGGGCTTGGCTACCCCCAGAACGGGAGTGCCGCCGTAATTCTCGAAATTGAAACGGTCGAGGTATTCATGTTGGATACCTTTGGCATGTGTGATCTCATAGAAGCTTTCAGCCATTTTGAGGATCACGTTGCCGGTAAAGCCTTCGCAGACCATTACATCGGCTTTGTCTGTGAAGATATCCCTACCTTCTACATTGCCGATGAAATTGATGGCGGTGTTTTCCTTGAGCAGGGGATACGTTCCTTGTGCGAGGATATTACCTTTTCCTTCCTCTTCACCGATATTCACCAGGCCAACGCGTGGGTTGTTCACACCCAGTACGTGCTGGGCATAGAGGGAACCGAGGATGGCGAACTGGTTCAGGTGCTCCGGTTTGCAATCGGCATTGATGCCTACATCCAGGAGGAGGCCCATTTTGCCATTGTCTTTCGGAATGAGGGTGGAAATGGTAGGTCTTTGCACGCCTTCGATGGCCTTGATGCTGTACATGGCGCCAACGAGCATAGCGCCAGTGTTGCCGGCGCTTATAAAGGCTTCAGACTTGCCAGTGGCAAGCAGATGGAATCCTACTGCAATAGAGGAATGCTGTTTTTCTTTGAGCGCTTTGGTAGGATGCTCATGCATGTCAATGACCTGGGTGGTATGCACCACCTTTACTTTGTCTGCAGGAATATTGAACTCCTGCAGCAAAGGATTGATCTGCGCTTCGTCCCCGGTCAATAACAGCGTTGCCGGCGTTGTTGTCTCAGAAAAATACAGGTGAATCCCTTTCACCGCTTCGCGAGGTGCAAAATCTCCACCCATCATATCTAAACCAATAATC
>JAGIAP010000099.1 GCA_017744805.1 Chitinophagaceae bacterium
GAGACAGTAATAACCGATCGAATGCGACAAATTGGTGAAGGATGTGCCCGGATTCTTATCCAGGAATTTGAATGCCTGGTTCAGGCGTATGAGTTTCCGGTATTCATTGGGTGTAAGTCCAACACTTTTTCGGAAGATCCGTTCCAGGTGTCGTCCTGAAATGAAGATCTGATCTTCCAGATCCGTTACAGTCATATTGCCCATGCATGATTCAAACTGTGCAATGGCGTAATTGATGTAATCGGTTTGTTGCAGGTGTGGCAGCAGTCTTCCTTCAAAGAATTCGTTCAAAATGGGCGCGGAGAATTGAGGGAATCCTTCCAATTGCTCCAACAATGCATTTACAGCAGTGCCCCAAATGGACTGGAGCTGGATGCAGGCCTTATTGGTGAATTCATTCATTTCATTTTTCATGAATTGCCGCATGCCTGCGGGCCTGAACTGGACTTTGACCATTTTTGTATGTCCGCCGAATTGAAGCCAAATGGGCTCTTTCAGTTGGCCAACCAGAAATGCATTGGGTGTTGGTTCAGGAGGAGCATCGGCCAGGTGGTAGAAATGCGGATCACCAAAGAGGAAGATCACGGAAGGTTTGCCGAATGGGATCAGGCGCCAGTTCCGTGGCAAAGAACAGTTTTTCCAGTCGATATCCACCTGCATGAAGCTGTCTATATAGGGTTGCAGGATCTTTGAGGGTTGGTGTACAGAGATTTGCATACGTCAAAATTCCATACCCTGACAGACCTGCAAAAAAAATGAAGACGGAAATCAGGATATGTCGATGAACGACAGGGCATGACTCACCCCATGGAACCGTATCGCGGCAAAATCAAAAGGGCAGTCCTTTCAAGACCACCCTTTGTTTCTCAACAATTGAGGAAGATCATTTGACGCCTGGCAATGCAGATCGCAATAATGCGGCATTGCGTAATGCGGCCCTGGATAATTTTCTTTTTTCTGATTCCATCAGCAATCTTCCGACAGGTGTTTTGATGGTAGTATCCAATTCAAGCCCATCATCGATCCCTTTCCGGTCTGCAGGAATTCCTTTCGTCATCCACACTGGTGCAGGTTTGCCCATCAGGTAATGATCATAAAACTGTTTTTGACGGATGGTCCAGTCCCTGGTGGCGAGGGTATCGCCTTCATTCAGGAAATGATCATGCCCATCATATTGAAGCATCCAGGCTCTTTTTCCTGCACGTCGCATGGCCTTGAACATGGCAACACCTTCCAACCATGGACCTTCATCGGCCTTATTATACATCATCAATATCGGCGTTTGAATATTGTTTACATAATAGACCGGGCTATTGGTCACATACAGGTCGGGGCGCTCTGCAATTGAATGCCCTATATAATATTGCCCGATCTCCGTATGGATCTGTGAGCCTCCATCACTCCAGAGGTTCAGTGCCCAGGAGGCTATATTGGCTGTGCCTGAGTGCCCGTCTGCCGCCGCAAAAAGTGTAGAATGCGTAATGATGAAATTGGTTTTATAACCTCCCATGCTATGTCCGGACAACCCCATCCGTTTTGCATCGATGAAAGGATATTTTGCAGCCAGGTGTTTTGCGGCAGATACCATGGTGTTCAATGCATCCACTCCTGCTCCGGCTTTACTGCATTCGATATCTGGTGTGAATACCAGGTAGCCATTGCTTACATAGTAGGGAACATCGATGGGGCATAATGATCTGTTTGGCCGCAGAAATACATTCAGATTATCAGACATCTTTTCATAGTAATGAAAGATGATGGGATATTTCCTGGCCGGATCAAAATTTTCCGGTTTATACAGAATGCCTTTTGAAGTTCTTCCGTCAGGCAGTTTCCATTTCACCAATTCAGTGGTCAGCCAGTTGTATTGTTTTTCGGGATAATAACTGGTGAGCCCGGTGAAGGTTTTGAAGTCTTTGGTAATGAAATAATTCCTGGACTCTTTGCTGCTTTGCCTCGCCACCAAATAAATATCAGCATTCCCTGCTTTCACGATCTCAGCAAATCCCCAGGAATGGACGGTAATTGGAACCTGAAAAGCATAATCCCCCATAAATAATTTTTGAGGGGATAGCTTACCGGAAAGATCCACGGAGTAAAAACCATTTTGCTTGGTTTCCGGGTCAAAGGCAGCCATGAGAACAGGCTTCCCCTCCTCATACACAGTATTTACATCTGGTATAAATATACCTGCTGTTTTGACTTGATTAAAATCCAATCTTTGCCATTCTCCTCCCTGAAAAGTGATACAAACCGGGGGAATTTTTCCATCGATGCTGCATCGCCAAATCCCTTTCTTATCTTTCAACAAAACCTCGAAACCATTTCGGGTTGCTACCCAACCTGCCAGTTTATTGCCTCCTGGCCAGTTATAATCAGAGATACAATAAGAAGAGCCAGAGAAATCCAACTGCTTGCCACCGGTCAGGTTCACTTTTCTGCCATCGTCGAGACAATAACTGAAATAATCTCCGGATGAATTATCAAAATAGAGAATGAATTTGCCATCAGGCGAAAGCCAATAAGTTTGGGCAACTGCAAAATTCAGGTCACCTGTGATCAATCTTTGTTTCCCATTTTGGGTGTTGACTGCTATGATCTCTCCCGTGGCTAACTGATTCCAATAGCCTTCATTAAAATACCCATCATTGGTCTTAAAAAATAGCCGCCACTCATCGGAAAAACCATTCAAAATACCATGAAGCAGGTGCTTACCGTAGCCCAGGATATCCAATTTGTTCCTGGTCAGGTCCAATACAGCCAGGATATCGTTCCGGGCCTTGAAGCTTGATACTTGCATGGGCTGCATAACCGGGTCATTGAAATTCCAGACATCCAAACCAGGCAATTTCCGTAAGGGATTGGGTGCGGACGGTTCTTCCACTACATCACAAAAAAGCCGTTTCCCATCATTCGAGAATTGATCGATATTCCAAAATCTGAAATTTCCTTGCAATGGAATGGCATCTGGCTCCATGAACGGCTTTGCCATGGTATCAGTATGCCGGAACAAGTAAATGGAAGCTTTCGAACCGGAATCCTGACTGGCTATAAATGCCAGTTGCTTACCTTCCTTGTCGAATTTCAAATTGCTGATCTGCCATGCGGAGGCTATCACATTGTCTTTGTTATGGGTCAGATCATACCAATGCAATTGCTGTTTCGTTCCATTCGGGATAGTATATGCGAGAATTGTATTATCAGGGCTGAGAATCCGGCTGCCCATTGGGCGGCTGAGAAGCTGTCGTTCAGTAGCGGGATCATAGAATACAGTCAGTTCAGGATCTCCTTTGGTGGCATAAACGATATACGGCAACCCCGGTGTTACCTGTTCAAACCGGTCAACCTCTGGTATGAATTTATACGAGTTAGTGCCCAGTTCCAGAATGCCAATACTATCACCAGTTTGGAAGACTGCAAATTTAGAGTCATTGGTAAAGCTCATTCCAATATAATGAGGATCCCGGACCACTATCTTTTTAGTCCAGCTCCCATCAATTGCCGAAAGCAATAATTCCATATTTCCAGCAGTGCCATTCTCTACCAGGAAACCTGCATATTTACCATCGGCGGTGATATTTGGTCTGGATAATAATGGCCATTGGTCTATGGCGGTAAAGTCGATACTCTTCTTCGATTGTGCCATTGTGTTAGTAGCCAATAAGAGGAAATTACCTATCAGGAGGATCAATATCTTTTTCATCTTTCTTGTTTTCAGGGAAAATCAGTTCACCAGATCGGCTCACCTTTTTCCATTTTAAGAATTGTTTCATTCAAGAATTTCACGTTTTCATCATCCTTCATTTTTGCGGCAAGCGCCAGCGCTTTTTTTTCAACTTCAATGGCTTTCTGTTTTTGTCCGTTCTTATAAAGTATGCTGGCATAAGTATCCAACCTTGAATAGGAATCCGGGTCCACTTTCAAGAGCGCCTCCATATATGCAATCGATTTTTTCAGGTAAACGGGGTCATTGGTTTGTGTCAGTACAATTTCATAAATGGTATTATTTATCTCCAAAGCGCCATAAGGATCTTTCATATCGATACCGAAGGAATCGACTTTCTCAAACCAGGCTTCAAGAAAACGGGGATAGTCTTTTTTCAGTTCATACCAACTGCATTTCGCCTGTGTAGCGGCTTTGCGCGCTGTCTTTGCATCAAATTCCGCAGCAATCCTTTTCTCCAGGTCTGTGATCGATGCAATATCGCCGCTTGCTTTACCATTCCTGAAAAAGGCCGGTACCATATAATCCCGGTTAACAAAAAAATCGATCAGGGTGGTTGAAAATCCTTTACGATCCATCAGACTGTCTGAAAGGGATTTATTCAAAAAAATATAGGTTATCAACTGATCTTTGGCATGGAAAATCTCGCTGAACTCTCCAAATACCGGCAGGATATCTTTGTCGAGTATTTCAAAAGGAGGTTGTCCATCCAGGAATCTTTTCTTGTATTGTTTGATCACCTTCAATGCCGCATCCTGCTGTTTTGCTTTTTTCAGGTCCAGCGCCAATTGCAGCAATCCCTTTTTATCCATTTGTGCATTGTTTGCCTTTTGCATCCTTCCTACCAGGTTGGTAGTGGCATCCTGCGCAAAGGCAGCAGTCTTCAGGAATTCCCGGGGTAGCTGAAATCCCTCGGAGCGATATAAAAGCCTTCCTTCTGCATCTACAAAATAGTAACAGGGGAATCCATCGAGGCCGAATTGTTTGGTCACTTCACTGGCAAACGCGTAATCACTGTTCAACAGTTGTATATCATTGGTATTACTATCCGCCTGCAGTTTTATTGAAATAAATCTTTCATTCATGTATTGCCCAACTGACGAATCTGCATACACTTCTTTGTCCATTTTCTTACAAGGCCCGCACCAGGAAGCATAGATATCGAAGAAGATGAGTTTGTTCTCTTTCCTTGCCATCTTTTTCAACTGGTCCCAATTTCTGACAGGATGGAATCCGATCCCTTGTGCATTCGCGGCAATAGCAGGCACACAGAGGCCCATTATCATCAAAATTCTTTTCATGATCTCAATTTGCTGATTGATATGATTTATTTGCTAATTGTCCAGGCTATCAATACCCCTCATTTTGTTTCATATTGGGGTTCCTTTGCACGTCCTGTATCTTGATAGGGAAGAGTGATTTCCAGGTTTCCCATTTTACACCTTTCGCAGCACAAACCGAAGGCATAACCGAATTGATAACGCCTAGCCGTTTCAGATCAAGGAATCTTGCTCCGAATTCAGTGAACATTTCCACACTTCTTTCCTGCAACAAGGCGTTCAATAATGCAGGTATTGCCAGGCTGCCCAGATCCTGCAGCCCTGCCCTTCTCCTAACCGCATTGATATCCTCAACAGCGAGGTCGGGTTTGTTTTGCCGCATCCTCGCTTCTGCGCGACAGAGATAGATGTCCCCGAGCCGGAAGACACAGAGGGCTTCCTTTGCGGGCGTAGAAGGCTGGATCACTTTGTATTTATAGGGGTAATAAAAAACTACATTTTGCATGGTGACGGTTCCCAGCCAATTTTCTTTTCTAAGATCTCCCGGTTCAAACTTATTCAACAAAGCTGGCGTAACATAAAAAGGGCGGTTTTCGGTAAGGCCGGTAGAAGGCGGAATGAAAATGTCGGCAACCTGGGAGACTCCATTTGAGTTCAACACTTGCAACTGCCAGATGCATTCCCTGCTGTTAACCAGGAAGCAACCATTGAGAGAATCCAGGGAAAACTGAGCGGAATTGTTGATCAGTTTGTCAGCCTCTGTTTCTGCTTCTTCCCAATCTCCCGTCATCAGGCAGACCTTAGTCAGTAATGCAGAAGCTGCATGCGTAGTGACCCTGAACCTGTCTGTAGTTGAAGGCTTCAGTAAAGTACCGTCCAGCCAATTAGCACTAAGCTGGTCCCTGGCATCCCGCAGGTCTGCCTGGATATTCTTCAATACCTGTATGGCGGGCGTTTTGCCAAGCGTAGCATTCAAAGTATAATCAGTAGATACTACCCAGGGAATATCTCCATACAAGTTTACCAGGTAATAATAATTGAGCGCACGAAAGAATTTCAATTCGCTCAATAATTGTTTTTTTATTCCCGGGCTGAGGGTTACAGATGCGTTCAATCCATCCAAGGCCAAATTACATCTGTAGATATTTGAATAAGCAGCTTCCCAGTACGAAACATTGGTAAAATTGCTGTTCAAATTATTATTATAGAAATCCATCAATGTTTGATTCGTGAATTGGCCCCTGATGAAATTCAATTCATCTGTATATAAAGAACCAAACAGGCCGAGTGAGCCAATACATCTCGGATCGGTATACCAAAAATTAGTCAGTTCAACATACATATACGTTACTACTGAAATGGCTGATGCATCGGAGCCATAAACACCGGCTGCCATCGTTTTATTGACAGGCGGGTCCACTTCTACCAGTTTTGTGCAGGAAAAATTCACCAGGAGTGATAATATTAACGGGATTGTATAAGCGTTTTTCATTTTTTTTACAATGATCATCAGATAATCAGGTACCGTCAAAAGGATAATTGCAGGCCAAATGCTACCGTCATCATTTGCGGCAGCGTACCAGGCTTTCCAGGCGACTCGGGATCCATGTCTGTATAATTTGTCCAAAGCTTCAGGTTCTGTGCCTGGGCAAATACCTTCATTTGATTCAGATGGAACCTTGACAAAAGCGTGGCAGGTATAGAGTAAGAGATATTCAGGTTTTTCAATCTGACAAAAAAGGTATTCCGGTAAGCATAATCAGATTGGGCTGCATAATAGAAAGGAAGTACGTCCTGGTAGCCACTGGCCATTTTTTGGATGCCATCATCCCCCGGCTTTCTCCACCTGTTGAGGGCTGTTGTGGTCATAATACCAAAATTGCCAGTCGGCTCACCGGTACCTCCAAATTTTCCGCGATCTTCCAATATGGATTTCTGGAAGTAAAGGAAGAAGTCCAATTGAAAGCCATTATAACTGATCGTATTTTGGAGCCCTCCACTAAATGCCGGATCCGGATTGATCAATGCTACCTGATCATCCCCGCCGATAGGGAATGGCACAATTGTACCATTCTTATCGTAAAACTGGTACAAGCCGTTTTCTTTATTCAATCCTGCAAAGCGGAATCTCTTCACAATATTTACGGATCTGCCAATGATGAATTGATTGGCGTATGGAGATTCTTCCAGGTTCTCGAATCGCTTCAAAATATTCCTGCCGGCCGTGAAAGTGAAATTGGTTGTCCATTTCCAGTTTGAATTGCTGACATTGACAGATGATAAAGTGAGCTCCCAAAACCTGTTCTGAACAAGGCCCGGGAAGTTTTTCTTGATCCTTGAGAATCCGGTATTGGAAGGCAGGAAATAATCTACCAACTGGTTCCCTGATCTGTTCCGAACATAACTGATACCAGTTGATAGCCGGTTGTTGAAAAGGGAGAGGTCCATGCCGATCGTGAGTTTCCGGGTTTCTTCCCATTGCAGATATGGGTTGTATAGATTTGCCGGCCCCATCACAACGATCCCCTGGTAGTGTACAGACTCCCAACCATTGTTGTACAGGTCCATATAGGTATAATCGCCTATCTGATCGTTGCCTGAGGTACCATAGCTCATTCGTAATTTGGCGAGGTCAAAAAATGGGAGACGTTGATTGAACCATTTCTCATCCGAAAGCAACCAGGCCGTGCCCACCGACCAAAAATCGTGATAGCGGCTCCTGGGCCCGAACCTGGAGCTGGCATCCCTTCGCAAGGCAAGGTTCAATACATATTTATCCTGGAAGATATAGTTCAGTTTCGTGAAGCCAGCATTGTATTTATATTCACTTGGGTTTTGGCTCATAAACAAGCTTGTAGCCTTGGTAAAGTCCCAAAGACTTTCATCATCCAGGTATCCTCTTCCTGTCATCATCAAGCTGTTCCCTGTCTTTTTCTGCAGGTCAAAACCAGCCAGGGCATCGATCTGCCCCTTCCACAATTTTCTTTTATAAGTGAGCAATGGCGTCAGTCCCCAATTCCTGCTATTGTAAACCCCTTTTCCCACACCGCGTTCGAAGGTATTTCTTGCTTCAGGTGGAGCAATCAAACTGGTCTCAAATCTATAATCATCATACTGAAGATCATTGAAGCCGAACCGGGTACTGAGCGTCAATCCCGGAAAAAATTCATAAGATAGTTCCAGGTTGGTGAGGAGTGTAGTGGTATTGCATGCATACACTGAATAGCGCCCACTCATCGGGTTACCGAAAGTGGATCTTCCATTAGCGTCCGGAGCCCAGTTCAGACTACCATCTTCATTGTAGAGGGCCGGTGCATTGGGTGGCAGTAGTAATGCACTTCCGGTAAAATCTCTTGCCGGTGTTCTATTCACATCATATACATATCCCAGCGTGATAGCTGTTCTGAACTTCCTGTTATTGGAAGTGGTATTCAATGCCATATGCGTGGAGATCTTTCTGTCCTGATCATAGCCGAAAGCCGATTTGAAAGGGCTTTCATGGTAGTCGTACGTACCCGATACGAGGTAGTTGACATTGGCATTGCCTCCGGAAAGGGATATCTGGGCATTACTATATTTTACTTTCCTGCCCAGCAATTCTTTTTGCCAATCGGTGTACCTGGTAGTATCCCAAACCATCAGATCCACCGCATAGTCCGGACTTGATGGGTCTGCACTGGGTGTGCCGCCATAGTTACTGAAACCTTCTCGCCGGAGCTCGAGATATTGTTTGGTGTTCACGAGATCGGACCTTGTAATATATTTGGAAAAACCAGTCCTGAAGTTCATATCCACCGTCATTTTTCCTGATTTCCCTCTCCTGGTGGTGATCAGGATAGCACCATTGGCAGCTCTTGATCCATAGATCGAAGTGGCGTCTGCATCTTTGAGCACATCGATCCTTTCAATATCCATAGGATTGATGAAGCTGAGAGGGCTTCCCTGGTTGCCGGGTCTTTCAATGGTTCCGGAGTTGCCTAAAATAGTCCCAAGATTGGATTCCAGATCGGATGGATAGGGAATGCCATCGATCACAAATAAAGGATCATTTCGGGAACTCAGATCCAGCACGGTAGTGCCTTGAATGGTGGTCCTCACTCCTCCATTAGCTAAACCAGAGGAAGGTGTGATATTGATACCAGTTACCCGGCCCTGCAATGCCAGCAAAGGATTTGATATCGGCTGACTGGCAATATCGGCTGCTTTCAAAGTGCCTGTATTGCCCACGCTGAACCTTTTTGAAGTGGAGCCATAAGCTGTCACCACCGTTTCGTCCAGTTTGTTATCATCTGGCTGGAGAATGATCTCCAGCATTCGCCCATTTGACGGCACACTCGCCCCCAGCCTGATCTCCCGGGCAGTATATCCTATGTAGGTGATCACCAGGATATCCCCTGCCGAAGCCTCTATGGAAAAGATACCACTGGCTGCAGTGGAAGTGCCCTTGCCGGAACCCTTGATCATGATGCTTACTCCTGCCATGGGTTGTCCGTCCTTTCCACGAACGATACCGGTTACCGGCGGAGCTTTCAGGGTACTATCAGGCATATGCCCGATAGTACGGGGTAGGGATTTTCGACTAATGATCACCGAGTGATCATTGATGATATAGTCCAGGGGTTGATCCCGTAATATGATCTGCATGAACAGTTCAACAGGGAGATCCTGCACATCGATGGTAACAGGTTTACAGCCCTGCAATATATCCTTCCTGTAAAAGAAGACATAGCTCGTCCTTTTTTCCACGAGGTCGAAAACATCGGCTATAGATACCTGTTTTACTGTCAATGTGATCTTCTGCGAAAATCCTCTGGCATTGGCGGAGAACAGTGCAGCAAGCAGGAAGATGAAAGTCAATTTCATCACTAAAATCATTTTCGTTGCCAACCGGAGCCTGGAACACCGGACTGAAGGAACGGAAAAGGCTACCAACCGGCAAGGTAACAGAATAGTTTTGGCCATTAACCTGGGGACAGATAGCCTGTTGGCTGGCCCCCATGCACATAAAGTTCCAAATTGCATAACTTTGCAATGTTTGGGTTGATGAATAAATAAGCAGTAATCGAGTTATTGTTTTTTGGGATCGACCCGAATATTTCGCCGGAAGTGTTGCAACCACTTCCGGTTTTTTATTGGGTATCCCTGTTGGCTCAGGTGGTCATACGGAGAGGGTTTACAGATGAAAAATATGATTCAGTTATTGTTGGATGATCAGTCTCCTATCCCCTTCCATCCTGTAGCGGATCTCCATTCTCTTCAACACCATCAGTATCTGGGACAGGTTCAGATTGCGTTGCAATTTCCCATGGAACTCTACCACCGGTGCAGGCCCTTCAAATTTGACCTCGATATCATACCAGCGCTCCAGTTGGCGCATCAAAGCATACAGGTCATTGTCATCGAAATTGAAATAACCGCTCTTCCAGGCTATCACTTTATCGGTATCCACGCTGGCTACCTTTATCTTTTTCTCTTTCCCGGTCTGCGCCTGCTGCCCCGGTGCCAATAATTTGGATTGATCCATATACCGAAAGCGGACGGCTCCATCGAGCAATGTGGTCCTGGTGACCTCTTCATTGTTGTAGGAATTGATATTGAAACTGGTGCCCAGCACTTCCACTTCTGTGACCGGATCGATGGATACCCTGAATGGCTTTTTTACATCTTTCACTACTTCAAACCAGGCCTCCCCGGTTATTTCCACTTTTCTTTCATTACCGTTGAATACAGTAGGGAACCTTATTGAACTGGCTGCATTCAACCATACTTTAGACCCATCAGGCAACTCAAGCCGGAACTGTCTTCCTTTGGGAGTGGAGATCGTATTGTAATCTGCAAGGGTATTGAAACTACCGGTGGAATTATACGCAAGATTCCCATTCTGAAGTACCACGTCGGCGCCATTCTGTTTGGCAATTGGCCCATTTCCCAAGCTATCCAGCACCAACCGGGAACCATCCGCCAGGGTGAGTACAGCACCTTCCTTTCCCGGAGGGATATCATCCAGTACAATAGCAGTTGGAGCAACAGATGGAGCCGGTTTATTATCATGGAAGTACCAAAACCAGCCACCTGCCAACAGCAATACCGCTGCAGCGGCCACCCATTTCCAATTTCTGAATATCGCCAGCTTCCTCAGGGGCGATTGTACCGGTTGGCCGCCCAGAATATATTGAAGCATTTCCTCTTTTTCTTCACCAGAAAAGAATTGCTTTTGGGTTGATAGGGCATCATAGCTTTCCTGCAACAATTGAAATAGCTGTTCCCTGCTTTCATCGTTGGCCAGCCATTCATGAAGCAGCTCCTGCTCTTCCTCAGAAGCAGTACCAGCTATTCTTTTTTTCCATAATTCTTGTATACGATCTTCAATCATATTACAGTAAAGACCCCGGAAAAAGACCAGGGGGGTATGAATGGGAATATTTTTTTACCAATTGCTTTGCAGGTAAAGGATCAGGATAAGGGAAGGAGGAGTAAGATGGCTTACCTGTTCCCTGATAGATTGCAAGGCAAGCTTCATGTACTTTTTTACCGTTTCGGCAGACAGCCCCATTTCCTGCGCGATCTGTTTTTGAGAAAACCCCTGCTTTCTGGCCATGACAAATACTTTTCTCTGCTGATCGGGGAGCCGGCTTACTGCCAGATTGATGGCAGGCATGAAGCGGGATAAATGTTCTTCTTCATTCTCTATCCGGCTCACTTCTTCCATGGCTTCCACTTCCTGCAGCCATTTCCTGAACTTCAGGGAGGTCCTTGATTGATCCCTGATAAAATTATAGGTAAGATTGCGTGTGAGTATGAACAGGTAGTGATTGAGCTGCGACAGTCCAGGAAGCTCCTGCCTCTTATTCCAGATCTTCATGAATACATCCTGCACAATTTCCTGGGCCGCTTCCCGGGAACCTGTGACTTTGAAAACGAAACTACCGAGATGGTCGCTGTATGCATTCAGTAGTTCCCTGAAAGCGAGCTCATCCCCTGCTGCAATATGAGCAAGCAGTTGCTTTTCGTTATGTAATTTGTTATTCTCCAATTGGCAGGTCGGGATCAATTCTGCGTAAAATACATCAATTTTTTACTACACTTCATTCCAATATTAATTCTTAATATGTGGTTAGAATTATTCCGCTCACTTCTTTCAGTTGATCCTCTACTCAAATTCCCCTGATCAGAATCCCCGAAATTGTTTGTTCCCTACCCTTTGATCACTAATCATATGGTTGTTTTCATAGCAATGTCCTCCGATCTTTATCGGAGGTTATTTTTTTGATGGCACAAAAAAGGAAGCGCCCAACTTTTGTGGACGCTTCCTTATCTTACCCGGGCGGTTTTATATAGCCCTATGCATCTTCATTTACAAAACTATTTCATCAATATCTTCAAGGTCTTGACCTTGCTATTGTTCTTATCCGTTATCATCAGCCAATACACACCCGGAACCGCAGAGGCAGGACGAGCGATCGTTTGGGTTTGTACATCCTGTTTCAGGTATACTTCCTGCGCAAAGCATTCCTGGCCGGTTTGATTGATGAGCCGCAGGCGATAGAGCCCTTTCTCCATACCTGCAAATTTCACCATGAAGGAAGATTGAACAGGATTGGGTGCCACTTCGATGATGGCATTCATATTTCCATTGAATTTGATCAGGATGATAGTGGAGAATGCGGCGGATCCATCCTTATCGATCATCTTCAACCGGTAATAATTATTGCCACTGCCGGCCGTCCAGTCGGTATAATTGTATTCACTCAATAAGGGATCACCTTTGGCTGCTACTGAAGCGATGGCGGTGAAATTGTTACCATCAGCACTTCTTTGCAGTTCGTAATGATCGAAATCGAGCTCGGTGCTGGCAGACCAGTACAATGCCACTGCTTTCTGATTGGCAGTTCCCTTGAATTGGGTGAGCACCACAGGCAGCGGTCCTGAAACAGGAGCATTACCTCCAAATACCAAATTGTTGTCTACATCCGGAACATTGATAAGGCCATCACCATCCAGATCGGAGCCATCTACTCTTCCATCATTGTCCTGATCCAGGTCAATGGAGAAGTTCTCATTAACATCGAAAGTGCCGTCATTATCACTGTCCAGATCGCGGTAGTCCGGAATACCATCGCCATCAGTGTCTGGCGGAGCGGATGAAGGACCATCGCCCACAACGGCAGGTGCTGCATCTACAAGGGCTGAGATACCATCTTCATCACCATCACAGGAGGCATTACCTGAAGGGCAGTCGATGATACCATCTATCGTTACATCGAAGGCTGCATTGCCACCTTCTTTGGAATCGAATACACCATCATTGTCGCTATCGAGATCCATATAGTCAGGTATATTGTCGGAATCAGGCAATAGGGGATTGGGATCGGTCCCGTCTGTGTTGACAGGATCCGAGGTTCCGGTAGCTAAGCGTCCATCGCCGAACAGTGCATCGTTGAAATCAACGATATCAGCAATACCATCGAAGTCGCCATCAGCAATGGCATCGATCATACCATCCCCGTTGGCATCGGCTGTAGCAGCATCGGGAATGCCGTTGCCATCACGGTCCACGCCTCCCTCGATCACATCATCGATACCATCGTTATCGCTATCGAGGTCAAGGAAATTTGGTCGGGTATCTCCGTCCTGGTCTGGCCGGAAACTGAACGGAACCAGGCTACCACTCCTGTAGCTGGAAATATTCGGGTCCGGGTCATCGTTCGGTCTGCCGTCACCGTCAGAATCTGCTGTGGTAACGATCAGTGGTGTGGCGAGTGAAGTAGTATAACCACTGGCATTCACCACCGGTGTACCTGTTCCAATAAGGCCATTGCCATCGGGATCAGCGCCACCAGCTTCCAGTACATCATTGATACCGTCGTTGTCACTATCGAGATCGCGATAGTTCGGACGGAGATCACTATCGAAATCCACCAGGAAAGTATTGGGTGAAGGGCCATCCGTCCAGGCATCCGCAATGCCATCATTATTGGCGTCTGTGGAAATGATCAGGGATTTGGCTGTGCCCTCTCCCGGGTCTGTGATATTACCATCATTATTGATATCGGCATCATAGAGATTGATCCAACCATCACCATCGGGATCGCTCACGGCAAAAGCACCCGTGAAGTCTACCCTTCCATTGCCATCCGAATCGGCTCCTCCTGTCTCAACAATATCGAAGATGCCATCATTATCACTATCCAGGTCAATGAAGTCGGGAACACCATCTCCATCGGCATCGAAGATCTTTCCGGCAACGGAGCCCGGGATGGATCCGTTGGACATTTTGGAAACGGCGGCTGCATAAGTGGCAGCGGTACCAGGAATCGGATCAACGGGGGTGAGCAGACCATCACCATCAGCATCACAGCCACCGGAGCAATCCAATCTGCCATCGCCATCTGCATCCACGGCGCCTGCTTCTATCACATCGGCGAGGCCATCGTTATCGCTATCGAGGTCAAACTGATTGGGAATACCATCACCATCTGTATCGTAATTGACACCTACACCAAGCGCATTGAGACCACCCAGTTGCGGGTTATCGGGATCCATATAATTAGGGATACCATCCGCATCATCATCCGCGGAAGGATCGTTGGTGGGTGTAAAGAAACTATTGGCGGCCGTACCGAACTCATACCTGTCAGGGATTCCATCATTATCATCGTCCACATCGGTTGCATCAGGGATACCATCTCCATCATGGTCAGTAGAGCTCGCAAGGCTTACATCGAAAGTATAGGCTTTACCCAACCCGTTATTGCCTGCTGCAAATCCGAGCACGGTGCCAACGGAACCGGGAATATTGAGTAGCGATGCAAAATCCAATGCTCTTCCTGGTGCTCCTACCAACGCTTTGGGCTTTGCACCATTAGCAGTCCCTCTTACATATCCTGCCCCTGCCACACTGTACCCCAGCATGGAGGCTGTATTGATGGAAAGAAGCGCATCATTCCTGGCATAAACAGACCATACAGGAGTAGGTACGTAGGTTCCGTCTGCCTTGCCAAGATACACGTGGGCCATGCCACCCACGGCATCCACTCCTAACGACAATACATCCACGCCGGTAGACAATGGCTCTCCCACAATCAGGTCCCCGTAACCATCACTGTTCACATCCCGCATATTGTCCATGGCCAAACCATAGAGGATGCTGGGTTTGAGTGAAAGTGAAGACAATAAGGTGAGCACGTTCGTATTCCTGGGTGTTTCCAAACGCTGATCGGAAACAACAGGGTTAGATATGGCACCGGTTTTCTTTTTGAATACATGTATATTACCGGCTTTCAATCCCAGGGTGAGCACATTGGATAAGGTTCCACCCAGTGGTGCGCCCACCAGGATATTACCATTCCTTGCGCCACTGGCATCCCTGGCACCTTTTACACTATAGCCGAACAGGTTCACCGTGTTGCTGAGTAGCCCCGAAGAGCTGGCCTGCAGCCGGGCTGCATAATCTGTGACCACGCCCGTGGCTGTACCCGTTCCAGCATACACATATGCCTGTCCGCCCAGTACCTGTCCACTCAAAGCATTCGTAACAGCAGAGGCCAGGGACAGTCCGGACAGCAATGCACTTACGGACCCACCACCTGGTGCGCCCACCACCACATCGGGAATACCATCACCGGTATAGTCACCCGTACCATCGAGGCTCCAGCCGTAGAGTAAACCATCGATCTGCTGCGCATTCAACACCGGAGAGATCGCTGGTCCGGCCACTGCCCATAAAGTTGGGCCAAGGATAGGGATAGCCGTAACGATGGCCTGCACTTCAGATAACAGGCCCAGTTGCGTACCTGTAGGCGGTTTCAGTGATTGGAAGGTAGTGAAGCTATTGGTTGGATCGCTGAGGTACAGAAAGGCACCACCTATCTTAATGGTTGATGTAAGGCTGGCGCCTTCATATAATGGTGTACCCACCAGGATCTCGCCTTTCCCATCTCCGTTCATATCATTGGCATAGCCCACTGAAAATCCGAACAGTTGGTTCTTGGTAATGCCGATATTGGTGATCTGCGATGGAGTGAAAGTAAGATTGAACAACTCATTGGAGGCGGTGGTGAGCGTGAGCCCATCAAATACATGCACAGCGCCTACCGTTCCGGACAGGATGCCGGTACCACCACCAAAATTGATGGACACCATATCCAACGGTGCACCGATGATGATATCACTGTTATTATCTCCATTCACATCCCCTGCCGCCACACTGAATCCAAATAGGGCGCCTACTATGGGCGTGCCGGAGCGCAGCACTTTGGTGGGCACGGTTGGCAATCCACCTGCAGCGCCCAGGTAAACGAATACTGCTCCGGCGCTGGCAAAATTGGTGGCGCCAATTACATCGATACAAGTGGGTGAGCTCACTGCGATATCATCAAAGCCATCTCCGTTGACAT
>JAGIAP010000009.1:0-4000 GCA_017744805.1 Chitinophagaceae bacterium
AAATAGTACTAATCATAAATTCCTGCCTTTTCAAAGGAGTGAATAATAGTCTGTCAACGCGCACCCAGCAAATTCACCGGCATGATGAGCTCCCATTGATTAGCATTCAATCTCTGCAATGCCCCGTCGCGAAGACGGCTGTAACGTACGCCGAATGTAACATTGTGCTCATTCCACCATTTAGTGTCGAAGTATATCTCTGTGCCGTAGGACCTCAGCTCGAAATGATGTCCCTTGCCACTGCTGTAGGCTAGCACATTGGTATGATCGTAAAAAAGATTGGCGCGCACGCGCAGGAAATACACGATACCTGCGATGCCTGCATCAGGATACAACAAGGGCAAATGATAGTTCACACCCAGCTTCCACATTTCCGGGAAATTGGCTCCATTGTAGCCCCTGGAAAATGGAAAACTGCTTGAGAAGATATAGGTGCCCGTATCTCTTTTCTGGAAAGAAGTGTTGAACACCAGGTTATGCGTGGGCAAGAGACCAGGAAAATACCAATAGCCTGTAGCCAGGAACTGGTTGGCCTTCACCCTGGATACAGCACGATTGTACGTGAGCTGGATATTCTGGCCCCATCTCGGCAGGATATGCATCCTGGCCGTTTGCACCTGGTTCATGAAGCTCAGGAAAGGCCTGATATAGGCAAAGCCTTCCGTATTGAATGTGTCTTTGTAATGTCCCTGGATATATTGTTTTTTATAGGCGATATCCGAACCAATATTGAAAGAGCGTAAAGATCGTCCTTTACTGAAATTCAGCGGAACGTTCAATCCGGCATAGCTATTCCATTCGTTGAAGAAGAAAGCATATTTCCCATCGTTGTATGGCCTGTCGAAAGTGTAATTGCTGCCAAGCCTGATCCAGGGAAAGAGTTGCGCATAGGTGAGGTTGACGCCTACCTGTTTGTTACGCTCATTGTTATTGTAATTGAAATAGACCTCGGACTGCAAGGTATTGAGCACATTCTCTCCGAGCAATGAAATGGTGTAATCGGGGTCATCCACAAATGGTCTCCAGCTATGGAAATTGACCAGGCGGAAGCTTTGGGAATAATGCTCTACAGGCAATGCGGAATCAGCCGCCATAATAGTGATGGCATGGAATGTAGCTTTATCGAATGCAGTAACGCCCTGTGTAGAAGGTGGCGTGCTGAAGGCAGCAACGCTTATCTCCTGCAGGTCATTGGCGCTTATTTTTTTACGGACGAGCATATCCCCTGTGGCCGTATATGCAGGATAAGCCAGTTGCCCGTATGCCAGTTGTCCCTGGTATTGTCCTGTATATTTCGATGCTTCCGCATTCTCCAGCTTGTACAGTTTTCCATTTGCGATCACGAAGAACCTGTCGAGCGTTCCTGCACTTGCGGAAAACAGGATCGTATCCTTATGCACGGAAGGGAACCCGATCACATGATAGGAAAATGGCGTGAGGTATTTCATTTCCCCTGATGGCAGATCTACCGAGCCGAGTGCCATTTCCCCATTGGTATTGCGCACGGCCGTGATCACGGTATTGGCCCCGGAAAATTTCGGGTGCGTGTAAAAAAGATTATCAGGATTGGGCAGGCTGCGGATCAATTGTCCATCTGCACTACTGAGCAATTGCAATGCCGGCCTTTCACCGGGCTTCACTTTCACGGCCACAATGGTATTGCCATCTTCACTGATATCGGGCGAGAACAATTGTGTGTGATGGGTGAGCGTGCGTTGCTGGTTGGTGGCTACGTCCAGCCATTTGATCACCGAGTAATTCTGCCAGCTCCAGCGGATATCCGGTTCATAAGCAGCATACACGATCTTTCCGTTGCGAAGGGAGAAATAGGAATCGATGGATACATCTTTCATCCGCAGCTTTTCCGTTTTCCCGGTCAACTGATCATCTATCACAAAAGCAGGCAATTGCTTGTAACTGCTTTTTACATAAACGAGGGTATGGTCATCCAGCCATTGGGGAAATTCCGTATCCCATTTGTAGTGTTTGTTATCCTTTGCCCAGTTATCAGCTTCTGCATAACTGCTGTCTTTGAAAGACTGGCTGAAGAATTCCATGGCATATTGCCTGAACTGCGAATACTCCTCTCCGGTATGTTTCTTTATGGCATGCTGCCATGGATAGAACAGTCCGCGGAAGCGGGCGGCGTCATTAGTGATCTTCTGCCAGATATCAGGTCCGTATTTTTCGCGGCCATAGGCTACCATCATATACCCAAGCCGGTAATGATCGGGAACGAAGTCGCGGAGGGATCCGTTGCGAAGTTTCATCCAGCTATAATCCTTTCTACCTGCCCAGAGGGCGCGGTAGTCGTTGAAGAAGGCGGGTACTCTTCCCCTGCCCTGCTGGCTGAGGATGGTTTCCTGGTAAACGGCATCGCCTTCGAAGAACCAGTTAGGAATGGCGGCGCTGTTCACGAGGTCCTGGGCCTGTTCACCGAACAGGATATAGGCCAGTTTGGAAATACCTTTTCTGAAATTGGAGTACTGCTCCACATGGCGGTACTCGTGCAATGCCAGGCTTTGCTGCCATTGCAGGCTGCCGAGCTGAAAACTGTTCTGGGGCGGGGTGAGATAGAATTCACTGCGCCAGGGGCCCAGGGCCACATAGCCATTGGAAATGGTGGTATGGGGTTGCAATACGATACTGATCTTCCTCAATCTGTTTCCCAGCAAACCCTGGGGCTGCTGCCCGATCCGGGAGATGATACCGGCCACTTCCTTACCGGCAGATTCTGATCCGGCAGGGAAGATCACGCGTACGGAGTCTGTATTCACCTGACGCCAGCGGGTTGAAGGGGGATGGCCTCCGAACTGCTGGGCCATGGAAGCCGAACAGTTGACGATGAGCAAGGCCAGGAACAGTGATTTGTGCATGAAAGGAAAATTAAGCTATTTCTCATTTACACCATCGGCCCTTTTGTTTATTTTTGGATTATGGTCCTTTCTCTTCTGGCATTGGCGCTGGCACCCGGGCTCGCGATTGCATTTTTCATTTATTCCAGGGATAAATACGACAGGGAGCCTCTGAGGAACCTGGTGATCTCATTTATGCTGGGAGTGGCCAGTACATTTCCTGCCATTCTTTTCCAGACCAATCTGCAACCCGTACTGGATGCGAATTTCTCACCCTATTCTATTTCATATTACGTCGTATTCGCCTTCGGGTTGGTAGCCTTCAGTGAGGAGGGCAGCAAATACCTGATGTTGCGTTTTTATGCTTACCGGCAACCTGCCTTCAACGAGCCTTTCGACGGGATCATTTACAGTGTGATGGTATCGATGGGGTTTGCCAGTTTCGAGAATGTCTGGTATGTACTGGAGAACGGATTTGCCACAGGGTTTTTACGTATGTTCCTGTCCGTTCCTGCGCATGCCGCTTTCGGGGTATTGATGGGCTTCCATGCGGGGCTGGCCAAATTCGATCACCATCGGCCAGTACTGCGACTGCTGACCGGTCTGTTACTGGCGATCGGTTTCCATGGTGCTTTCGATTTCTTTCTTTTCCTGCAGAAGAACCCGAATGTTACCCGGTATGTATCCACCGGCATCCTGGCTTTCGGCGCCATCATTTGTTACTGGATCGCGATGAGACTGGCCTGGCGCGCCATCCGCATCCACCAGAATTTATCCAAAGAAGTGTTCGAAAACCCATAATATTGTCCTTATGAATACAAGTGCTGAACTGGTGATCCGCTTCGCAGATCTCGATGATATCCCAACCATCGGTTACCTGGCCCAACAGATCTGGCCTGAAACCTATGGCTCCATCCTCACTAAGGGGCAACTGGACTATATGCTGGACATGATCTATAGCCCCGACTCCCTCAACGACCAGATCACCAAACAAGGCCATCGCTTCCTCATCGCCGAGCTGGACGAAGACGCCGTTGGCTTCGCCTCCTACAGCAGCACAGAAGATGCCGGCGTATTCAAACTCCATAAGATCTATGTTCATCCCAAAACCAAGGGATTGGGACTGGGCAGGGCATTGCTCGACT
>JAGIAP010000009.1:4010-37560 GCA_017744805.1 Chitinophagaceae bacterium
TCCTGGAGGAAGGCGCTTCCACACTCCGCCTCAATGTGAACCGTCACAATAAAGCCCGCCAGTTCTACGAAAGACATGGCTTCCAGGTTACGCAGGAAGTGGATATAGAGATCGGGAATGGCTACCAGATGAACGATTATGTAATGGAGAAACCATTGCCTCAAAAAGAAGACTAACCTTCACGCATAGCTGAATCTTTCATTTCTTTGGCCAGTTTATGGCCCAGGTATTTTTCAATCCACCAATGTACCAGGTAGATCACCGGCGTCATCAGGATGGCGATCAGGAATTTGTAGGTATAGTTGACGATACCGATGGCGGTTACTTTGGCAAAAGAGAATCCAAGTGAGAGATACAGGTAGATGTACAACACCACGATGGTATCCACCAGTTGTGATACCAGGGTGCTTAGCGTGGCACGCATCCAGATATTCTTTTCCCCTGTCAGTTTCTTGATCTTTTTGAAGATGGTGGCGTCCGTTACCTGCCCGATCATGAAGGCGGTGAGCGAGGCCACGATGATGGTCATCCCCTGCCCCAGGATCTGCGCATAAGCGGCCTGCATATCCGGTACGCCATGTTTGGCCTGTGATGGCACCCACCAGCTAGCCGGGGAAGTATGAATGGATAAATAGAAAACAAGAAAAGCGAACGCGATCAGCCCGGCAGCCACGAAGCTCAGGAACCGGATGCCCTTCACTCCATAATATTCATTGATGATATCCGTCATGATGAACACGATGGGCCAGGTAAGCGTGCCTACCGTGAGATCGAAGGAAAGCCCTTCTTCCCCCAGCAGGGAAAAGCTCACTTTATCGATGCCCAGGGTCTCCTCCAGCGAAAAGAGCTTGACGCCTATCACTTCAGAAATGATGGCATTGGCGATAAAGAAACTTCCGAGAATGATGAAAAGACGAGTGGATTTATCACGGATAATATTATGGATCATGAATAATTAGCGTTAGTTCAAGAGTAAAATGATTATCTGCAGTAATAGAAAAAGAAAATTACAAACTATCAACCAGTGGGGAAATAATTGCCAGTTGTTTTTTTTCTGCAAGAGGGAAATGACAACGAAAAAGTTCACTACTATGTTCAATATCACCGCCAGGCCGGTACCCAATACCACGATCGTTGACGCGATATGCCCGTGAGGAGATACAGGCAGGTATTGAATGAGCCAGGCCAACAGGAAACAGATATTGCAGAGAAAGGCTACCCTGCAGAAGAATAATAGTTTTCGCATACACCAAGTTGGTACAAAATTGCATTATTTTGACCAACCGGATTCATTTTAGCGGAAATAGCACTATTCTGCCTTCTTTTTACCAATAATAAACAGACGGCGCAACAACTTCAGCCAAAAATGTATTATTTTGTCCAATCTTTTTTTAACCATTCCAGTACAATGAACAAGACATTCTGGCAACAAGCAAAGCCACATGCTCTGGCGATCGGTATCTTTTTGATTGTTTCGATCCTTTATAACCTTCCGGCATTCCAGGGAAATGTGCTCAACCAAAGTGATACACTGGGATGGCGGGGAGCTGCACAGCAATCATTCGAGTTCAAAGAAAAGCATGGGCATTTCCCGCTTTGGACCAATAGTATGTTCAGCGGTATGCCAGCCTTCCAGGTAGCGATGGAAGCCAGGTACAATCTCTCTCTTGCCGTTCTTCAGCAGTTCTTTACCTTGTGGATGCCTGCGCCTGCCAGTTATTTCTTCTTGCTTTGCCTGGGCATGTATGCTTTATGCCTATCCCTTCGTCTCCGCTCCTGGCCTTCTATTTTCGGGGCATTGGGTTATGCATTCGCCTCTTACAATGCGATCATTGCAGCGGTAGGCCATAATACCAAATTGGGGGCTATGGGATGTGCCCCTGCAGTACTTGCAGGCCTGATATTGCTGAGCCAGAGAAAATATATCCTGGGTTTCATAACTACCCTTATAGCTACTACTTTTTTGATCTGGAATAACCACCTTCAGATCACCTACTATGTATTATTGATGTCTTGTCTTTTCGGGGTTGCCTTCCTCATTAAGAGCATCCGTGAAAAATCTTATAAGCATTTGCTGACAACAGCGGGCCTGGCCATTGTAGCTGCCGTATTGAGTGCCGCTTCTTTTGCGGTGATGCTGATGCCCACCAATGAAATTGCCAAAGAAAGCATGCGGGCAGGCAGGTCCGAACTGACCGTATCTGCTACAGGAGAAAAAACAACCTCTGGTAAAACCAAGGGGGGGCTTGATAAAGACTATGCCTTCCATTGGAGTTATGGTGTGGATGAGACCTTCACGATGATGCTTCCCTCCTACAAGGGCGGCAGCAGCGGCCCGCAGGAATTACCCGAAAATGGTAAGACCATCGAAGCGCTGCAATCGTCCAATATACCGCAGGAAGCGGCCAACTATTTCTACAGTGCCCTCTCTTCCTATTTCGGTACACAGCCCGGCACTTCCGGCCCCGTATATTTCGGCGCGCTTGTTTGTGCTTTCTTCATTGCAGGCCTGTTCCTGATCAGGAGCTGGCATATGGGCTGGATCATTGCAGCCACTATCCTGGGCACAGTGATGGCATGGGGTAGCAATTTCCCCTCTTTCAATTATTTCATTTTCGATCATCTTCCTTTTTACAATAAGTTCAGAGCTCCCACCACAGCACTGGTGATCCCCCAGATCACTTTTACATTGCTGGCGGCCATGGCTTTGAACAGTATTTTCTATGGCGAATGGGATAATAAGGTACTGGTAAAGAAACTTAAGCTGACAGGTATCGTTACCGGGGGCATCCTTCTGATCTTCGCCTATACCTGGATGGCAGGTGACTTCAAAGGTCCCGGCGACTCGCAACTGCGCCAGGGAATTGCCGGCAGCCTTACACAAATGATGTCCCAGGGCCAGCAGCCCACGGACCAGGCTTCGCAACAGGCCAATTCCGTTGCCAGTTCCATTATGAAAGGGCTAACGGAAGACAGGAAATCGCATTATGGTGCTGACTTTTTCCACCTGCTCATCTACCTGGCGCTGGCTGCTCTGATCATCTGGTATGCCATCAAAAAGAAAGGGAATCCTACCTACCTCCTGGTAGCGCTGACGGCTATTAGTTTCATCGACCTGGTGATTATAGACCAACGATACCTGAACAAACATAATTACGTTCCCGAAGATGAGTTCCTGGCCCCTTTCACGGCTACCCCTGCTGACCTGCAGATCAAACAGGACACCAGCTTCTACCGTGTTTTTGATCAAACAGCCGGCAATCCATTCACTGATACCCGGGCTTCTTATCATCACAATTCTGTTGGTGGTTACCTGCCTGCGAGATTATCATTCTATGATGATGTGATCACACACCAGCTCAACAAGAGCAATATTGCCGTGTTCAGCATGCTGAATACAAAATACTTCATCATGCGCGATCAACGCAGCGGACAGTCGGTGGCACAGATCAATCCCGACGCATCCGGTCCTGTATGGCTGGTGAAAGCGTTGAAGTATGTGAACAATGCAGATGAGGAAATGGCGGCATTGAATGATATCCATTTCAGGGATACCGCAGTGATGGATAAACGGGAACAACCGAAAGTTGGTTTTGCTCCCCAGTTCGATTCTCTGGCCACCATCAGCCTGGTGAAGAATGAAAATGACAAGATCACGTATACTTTCAATGGGGCATCATCGCAGTTTGCAGTATTCAGTGAAGTATATTACGACAATGGCTGGAAGGCTTTCGTGAATGGAAAAGAAACACCGATTGTAAGAGTCGACTACACCCTACGCGGCTTACCACTCCCCGCTGGCAAGTATGATATCGAATTCCGTTTTGAACCATCTTCCTATACCACCGGTAATACCATAACGATGGTTGCAGGAGGCATTTCAATACTGCTGTTCCTGGCAGGTCTCTTTCTGCTCTGGCAACAGAACAGGAAAAAGCAGAACGGTGTTACAGCCTAACGGTATACAGTTTGAAATTCCCGGCCCTGGTACTATAATACTTTATAGAACCAGGGCTTTTTGCTTAGCATCTTGGGAGCATACATCCAGCACCGGCCTACGTTTGCGGCCAGTTTTGAAGCCAGTCCAAAATGCCGGAAGGGGTTGCGGAGATGAAGGAGATTGTCAATCAGGCCAACTATGAAATATACAGGCACGGCAAAGGTGAAGCTGCAAAGTAGGAGAAGATACCAGCCGGCCCCATATTGTTTGCGCACCCGGAGAAAATTGGAGATCATTATCTGAAAGCCCTTTCTGTCGTACAACTGCTGATATCCTTTACTGTTTGAACCGAATGTTTCATTGGCTGTTTCTCCCTGTAAGTGTACAATATTGTACTGGCCAAAGATGGCCAGTTTACCAATTTTATATAAGCGGCTGCACCATTCAATTTCTTCGGCATACAGAAAAAAATCCTCATCCATCATGCCCGCTCTGTCCACTGCTGTTCTCTTCACCATCATGAAAGCCCCGTTGATCCAATCCACTTCGATAGTGGTGGAAGCATCCATCAGGCTGGGCTTTTTCACTTTGACCAGGTTTCCCGCAAATTTTATGAGACCTCCCAGGTAAGGCAATGCCAGAAGATGATTCAATCCCCCTTTCATGAAATAAGCACCGGAGATCTGGGGTGAGCCATCGGCATTCAGCAATTGCACGCCACAGGCCACATAATCCGTGGTGATGAAAGTACGGTAGCAGTTCCCGATAGCATTATCGCTGATGAGGGTATCGGAATTCAGCAGGAGGAACACATCGCCGGAGGCCTGTTTCATGCCTTCATTATTGCCCCTTGCAAAACCGGCATTGTACTGCATCTGCACCCATTTCACCTGGGGGAATTCAGTACAGATCAGACTTTGGCTGTCATCACCGGAGGCATTATCAACCACTATCACTTCAAAAGGATCGGAAGTGGGCTGAGCGAATACGGTCCGCAGGCAATCGGCCAGCAAACGAGGCGTTTTGTAATTGACGATTATGATCGAGTAACCGGGTTTTGTCATGCGCCGTAAAGAAACAACAAAATCGGGAATTGCCTTCCTCCTTCTACCCTGTCCGCCTGAAAAGGCTGATGAAATAATTGAGCCCCATCAGCAGTTTGGACACCGGGCCGATCTTCAGCAAAGCAACGGGCATTTTCTGCTGGAAACGGATCATCTGCTTCAACAAGGGGCGGATAGGCTGGTGGTAATATTGCTGTACATCCGCTTCACTCCGCATATTGAGGTTACGATGGAGCCGCCAGTAATAATCATACACCAGGATATTCCGGAGGATGCCATATCCCATCTTATCGATCATATGATAGCTTTCCGGTATCTCTACCGAAGCCACGCGGAATGTGTATTTGGTGACCTGCTCTTTGTTGATGCCAACAGAGATCAGTATGGTATCTATGTATTGGAACTGTTGCAATTTCTGAAAGCAACGGATATAATATTCGAAGTCGACCACCCATTT
This sequence comes from Chitinophagaceae bacterium, assembly GCA_017744805.1. Classification (GTDB taxonomy): domain Bacteria; phylum Bacteroidota; class Bacteroidia; order Chitinophagales; family Chitinophagaceae; genus Pseudobacter. Next base: position 9,472 of record JAGIAP010000009.1, read on the forward strand.
CAATTCAGCATCATAGAAAAGATCAATATCCCTTTTTACCAGGGTGCAACTGGGGTTACCCACATAATTGGCCTTGAAAAGATTCAGTGGGCTCTGGCGCAACAGGAAGAGCCCCCATTTTGAGCAGAACATTTTTTCAATTTTACCTGTTTCCTGTTCCACATTCTGGTAGGCTGCAAAGAAAAAAGAGCAGGAAGGATGCTTTCGGGTAGCCTGTGCGTATTGTTCCAGGGCGTCCGGACCTTCAAACCAGTCGTCGTCATGCATGATCTTGATCCATGTTCCCCTGGCGCGCCGGATGGCTTCGTTCCAGTTCTCGGGTGTTCCCATCGCCTTTTCATTCCTGAAATAATGCAAAGGGAACCGGGCGGCAAATTCCCGGCACAATTCCTGAACGCTGCTATCGGGACTATCATCCGTAACAATTACTTCAAAATCCCTCAGGGTTTGTACCTCGATAGACTGCAACAGTCTTTGCAGGTACTCCACCCGCTTGTAAGCCGGGATACAGATCGATATGAGAACTGGACTGCTCATCAAAATAAAAAGATTACTACATTTAATTTCCTGTGTATATTGCGCTTTCGCTCGCAAAAATATTGTAAGCGCACAAATGTACGGTTGGTTTACCAGAAATTACCTGAACATAAGCCAGCCGGCAGGGCAAATTATTCAGATAAACCCAGTTACAAGTTGAAAAGGCCGTTTGTTTATTTGGTGCGGAAAAGAGCATTGGGCGACGTGCTGTGGATTGAGCCCGTGATACGCGCGCTGGCTGCACAAAATAAAAAGGTCATCGTGTACACTACGGTCAATGAATTGTTTGCCAACTATCCCCTCTCCAATGTCGTTTTCAAGAACAAGCTGAGCATATTCGAAAAAGCATTCCGGGCCATTGAGTCCTTTTGCAAAACTGCTTTCTTTTTCATCGATCTCGACAATGCGTACGAGGAAAAACCTCAGGTACATTTCCTGAATGCTTACCAGGAAAAGGCCGCACTGCCACTAACCCGTGAGTATCCACGCTTGTACCTGAACAGCGAGGAAGAAAAAAGGCCGCCCCTCCCTGAAGGAAAATATGCCGTATTGCACCTGGAAAGCATGACGGCCAAAAATTATCGTAAAGTATATGGCGTAGATTGGGAGAAAGTAGCCAGTCATATCAATCAGAAAGGGCTCACCATCTACCAGGTAGGTAATACCCCTCCACCCATTCCCGGTGTGGCGCATATCAAAACCAGCATCAGGGAAATGATAAGGCTCATCAGGCATAGCACCTTTTTTATTGGGCTGGACTCCGGGCCCAGCCATATTGCCGCCAGCCTGGGCATCCCTTCACTGATCTTTTTCGGCGCCGTGAAGCCTGAGCTAAGGCATTTCCCGGAATTGTTCAAAGGCTATTTTTTGCAGCAGTACTGTGAGTTTGCCGGGTGCTATCACGATATCACCAACAGTAAGTATGGCCCCGACTGCAAACTGGTGGGTAATGAAGGCATTCCCAAATGTTCATTGCATACCACCGGGTATGTGACAGAGCATATTGACCGATTGATAACAGAATATTCATTGATATGATCCAAAAGTTCATCCGGAAAGTAAAGCGAAAGCTGGGCATCAAAGAAATGTATCCCTCCGAAACCTCCAAGGTCCGTCACCTGGTGATCGGCTATTGCCAGGGAAATGGCTGTGATATTGGCTTTGGTGGCGACAAGATCAAGAAAGAGAACTGTATAGGGATCGATTACGAACAACCTTATGCCTATACCGGAAAGGATAAAGTGGATATTGCCGTGGATGTGATGAACGACAAGATACCGGTTGCCGATAACACCTACGATTATGTGTATACCAGCCACCTGATCGAAGATTTCAAGAACACCACGCAGGCGCTGGAAGAGTTCATCCGCATTTTGAGATCAGGCGGGAACTTGATACTGGTATTCCCCGATCAGAAAGTGTATGAAGTGTATTGCCGGAAAACCGGGCAGCCGTTGAATGAGCACCATGTGCATGCTGAGATGGGCCTGGCCTATATGACGGAAAAAATTGCGGGGATACCTTATATCACGCACCAGATACTGTTCCAAAGTAATTGCGAGATCGACTACAATGTTGTAATGGTTATAAAAGTGACTAAAAAATAAAGCACCCTGACCTCCATGAAAAAATTTATCCGCCATATATTAGGATATTTTGGATACGATATCATCAAAGTTGTTCCCACCTCCTTTCTAAAGAAGGAACAGCCCGTAACAGTGGGCAACTATACCATTACACTTCCTGTTCAGAACCCCCTGATAAAAACGTATGCCACCCAAAAGGATTTCGCCAGTGAGATCGGAAGGCTCACCGGCTATGTTCATCATAAATACCCTGGTCTCATTTTCGTAGATATCGGCGCCAATACCGGCGATACCATTGCCACCGTCAAGTCCGTACAGGATGTGCCCATCCTTGCCGTAGAGGGAGATGAGTTTTCTTTCAGCTACCTGAAAAGGAATGCAGCACAATTCAGCAATGTGCATCTTGTGCAGCAATTCCTGGGAGAAAAATCAGGCACCATCAATGTGGACCTGCAAAAGAAGGGATGGAATACCACCCTCATACCCAACGCAGGCAATGAAAAGGTTACCATCAAGACACTGGATACCGTATTGGAAGAATCTTCCCTGAGCAAACCTGCCATGAAATTGCTCAAGATCGATACGGAAGGATTCGATACGCTGATCATCAGGGGAGCCACTGCCTTGATAAGGGAAACCCGGCCGGTCATCTACTTTGAATACAACCGCGACAATATGGAAGCCATTCAGGAAAATGGCCTGCAAACTTTACTGGACCTCTCCCGGGAGGGCTACGAAAGCATACTCTTTTTTGATGACAGGGGCCGCTTTGTTGTGTCCGGATCACTGTCGAACCGGGAACTGATCCAAGACCTGCACGATTATGCCGATGGCAGGAATGGTCTGATCTATTACTACAATATTTGCCTGATCCACGGCAGCGATGCAGACCTTGCAGCCAGCATCATAGCCGGAGAAAGGGCCTTCAGGAAGTCGCAGGAACCTTCCAAATGATCCCGTAATTGCAATTTTCCTTTATCTTGCCTGCTTTTAACAGTTACAGCCGTGGGCATCATTCAAAAGCAAAGTATCAGGTCGAGCATCGTGATTGTAGCAGGATTTGCTATAGGGGCTATCAACATGATTGTACTAAGCCCCCGGCTGTTGACCACCGAGCAATTGGGACTAACCCGGATGCTGCTGGATACGGGCGCTACCCTGGCCAGCCTTTGCACTTTCGGTTGCCTGCCCATAATCTATAAATTCTTCCCTTTTTATAAAAGCTATCTTCCCGCCCGCAAAAACGACCTGCCATTCATTACGCTGATGGTCTGTCTGGCCGGGTTTGTCATTGTGAGTATCGTTGGCTTTTCATTGAAGGATATCATCGTGCGAAAATTCAGCGAGCGGTCGCCCATGTTCGTTAAATATAGTTACCTGGTATATCCGCTCACATTTTTTATGCTCTTGTACTCCTGGCTGGAAGCATTTGCCTGGTCGTTCAAGAAAGGCGTCGTTTCCAATGCACTGCGTGAGACCATGGTACGGCTTATTTTCACGGTCCTGATCGTATTGCTGGCCTTTGAGGTGATAGGATCAGATCAATTCTTACACTTGTTCTCTGCTTCCTTTTTGTTGCCGGCGATCGTCCTGTTCATGGTGCTGCGGTTCACAGGAGGCTTCGAGTTCCATGCCACGCCCAGCACCGTTACACGGCGTTTGAAAGGTAAGATGATCAATTTCGGTTTATTCCTCTTTGGAGCGCAGTTCCTCAATCTCCTTTCCCGTACTGTTGATACCTTCATTCTTTCCGCCAAGTCGGAACGCGGACTTACAGACACGGCCGTTTTCACCATCGCCACTTATGTGGTTACGCTGATGGAAATCCCACAACGCAGTATGAATTCCATTACCATCCCGGTGCTTGCGGAGGCCTGGAAGAACAAAGACCTGAAGCATATCAACCAGGTATATACGAAAAGCGTTGCCAACCTGTTGGTGATCGGTTTGCTCATGTTCTCGCTGACACTCCTGAACGTCCATAACCTGGCCGCCTTCCTGGGCAGTGATTACAAGGGCATCGAGTGGGTGATCTTCCTGCTGGTGATCGGCAAGCTCATAGACCTGGGCACTGGTTCCAATTCACAGGTGATCGGCACCTCCAATTACTGGAAGGTTGATTTTACCACCAATGTGATCTATACGCTGTTGGCGCTGCCACTCAACTATATCCTCATTTCTCATTACGGCCTGATCGGGGCAGCTTACTCTACCCTGCTGTCGCTTACAGTTTACAACCTGATGCGCTTCGGGTTCCTATGGTACAAATTCGGACTACAGCCTTATACCTGGAAAGACCTGCAGGCCGTACTGCTTACGGCTGTGGCTGTACCAATAGTTTATTATTTACCGTATGCCGGGTCCATTTACCTGGACACCGCCATCAGAACAGCGGTATTCTGCCTGATCTTTATACCAGCCATTTATTATTTGAAAGTGTCTGCCGAGATCAATCAACTGATCGAAAAATACGTTCCCTTTTTACGGAAGAAGTGATGAAGAAGATCCGATTGAAGAAATAGAAAGATTTTTTCTATTTTAGCCGGAGCCAGCCCCCTAACTATTATCATCATCATGATGAAATTCATCTTGGCCATTGTATTATGGCTGACCAGTGTGGTTGGCAATGCGCAGGTAATTGCAGATTTCAGTATTCCCGATACGGTTTGTATGAATGCACCCGTGCAGATCACTAACAATTCCATCGGCGCCACAACTTATTTCTGGAATTTCTGCACTGCCAATCTCGCCAATGCTCCTTCCGTTTCCAATCTCAATATCAGCGGCGCCAACTTCAACTGGCCGGTATTCATGGACTATGTGTATGATAACGGGAACTACTACGGTTTTGTGACCAACTACATTGGTGGGAACCTGGTGAGGCTCGATTTTGGCAATAGCTTGCTCAATACACCTACCGGCACCAACCTGGGTAATTTCGGAGGGATCATCCCAGCTTCTATCGGCACAGAGGGGATACAGGTAGTTAAGCAGAACGGGCAATGGTTTGCGATCATAGTAGGTGGCAATGCCGCGCTGACAGACAAACCCAGGATATTGAAGATCGCCTTCGGGGCCAATATAACCAATCCCGCTCCGGTTGCCACCAACTGGGGTAACCTGGGGAATATGGACCAACCGGTTGACCTGCACCTATACGAAGATGCGGGCCATTGGTTTGGTTTTACGCTTAATGCTGAAGCCAATACCGTCACCAGATTCGATTTCACCAACAGCTTCAACAATATACCAACGGGCACCAGCCTGGGCAACCTGGGCTCGCTCAGTTACCCTACCGGTATCTACGTAACTCAGGAAGCTGGGAGCTGGTATGCTTTCATCGTCAACGGGGGCGATAACTCCCGTAACAACGCATTCAACTCTTCTCTCACCCGGCTCGATTTCGGTAACTCCCTCAACAATATGCCTACCGGGGTGAACCTGGGAAATCCTGGTGGACTGCTCAACCATCCCCGCGATCTTACCATCATGAAATCCTGCGAGCAGATCATCGGGTTTGCCGTGAATGCCGGGAACAATGATGCAAATATTGTAAGAATGGATTTCAACAATCTGCTCACCTCCACTCCAGCAGGATCGGTAGCAGCTAATCTCGGCAACGGTACCTTTCCCCATTGCATCTCCAAACTTTTCAGGGACAAATCGGATGTATATGGCTTTGTAGCCAATGTGGGTACAGGTTCGCTGATGCGTCTCCGTTTTCCCGGATGCTCCAATTCCAATATCAGCTCCGGCACCGCGAAAGATCCCCTGCCCGTTACATATGATGCTCCCGGCACCTACAATATCAACCTGACCATCGATGATGGTTTGCCTACCCAGCAAATGGTCTGTAAGAAAGTAGTGGTATTACCCTCATATATATCCGATTTCAATTACGAACAGGATATATGTGATCCGTTATCCGTGAAGTTCATCAATACCAATCCGGCCATTCCTGCGCCCTATTGGATCTTTGGAGATGGCAATATCAATAGCACCACATTCACCCCCACCCATCACTATGCTGCTTTCGGCAACTATACCGTAAGGTTTGCAGTAGCGCAAGACAAATTCAAATGCTCAGATACCATCACCAAAGTGATCTCCCTTTCCGTAGATAAAAAGGATATAGTACTTACTCCGGACACCGTGATCTGCAAAGGGAGCACCAAGCAACTCAGGGCAAAGGACGGACTGGCCTATTGCTGGACACCCAATCTCTATCTCAGCAATGCCTCCGACGCCAACCCGATCACTTCTACACCTGTTGACATCACCTATTATTGCACCTCACTCATCAGGGGCGCCAACCTGGTGGTGAACGGGGATTTTAGTGCTGGCAATACAGGTTTCATTTCAGACTACCTATACGCCCTTCCTCCCAATATGCATGAAAGCGAATACTTTGTGGGGCCCAGTGCACCGATCTGGCACCCCGGTATGTCGGACTGCCCGGACCATACCGGCAATAATGGTAATATGATGCTGGTGAATGGAGCTACCGTGCCCAACGTACGGGTATGGGCGCAAACCATCACGGTGAAGCCCAATACCAATTACGAATTCTCTGCCTGGGTACAAACACTGAACAATGCATCACCGGCGGACCTACGCTTCAGTATCAATGGCCAGCCGCTGGGCCCTCCGCTGGTTTCCGGGGCAGCCTGCGACTGGAAGCAATGCTTCGCCACCTGGAATTCCGGTAACCAAACCTCGGTTACCATCACCCTGAACAATATGAGCCTGTCATATGCCGGTAATGATTTCGGCCTGGATGATATCTCGTTCTCGGAAGTAAGGATACAGCGCGACAGTGTAAAGATCTCCATCGATACACCTGATGTGAATACACGCACAGACACTACCCTCTGTCACAAAGGCTCAGTGAAACTCTCCACCTCAGGCGCCAATACCTGGAGCTGGACGCCTGCTACCGGGCTCTCTGATCCGAATATTGCAGATCCTATCGCTACCCCTGCCATCACTACCGAGTATGAAGTAGCAGGCACCAACCAGTACGGCTGCGTAGCAAAAGATACAGTGCTCATCACCGTTATACCACCGCTTCCTCTGGATATCACTCCGGACACTACGGTGTGTACCAATATTCCGGTGCAGCTCAGGGCCTTTAGCGCCGGCAATCCAATATACCACTGGTCTCCCGCTGCCAACCTGAATAACCCGGGTATACCCAACCCTGTGGCTTCTCCTAAAAGCCCCACAAAATATTATGTTGATCTAACGGACAACAATAACTGCATAACCAGTGATTCCATTATGGTGGATATCGTGCCCCGGCCTGCATTCACGGCCAAAGGCGCTGCGGCAGTCTGTTACGACACGGAAACAAAGCTGGAAGCCTCCGGAGGCGACAACTACCTCTGGTCCCCTTCAGACTACCTGGATGATCCGCAGAGCGCCACTCCCATCGTAAAGCCCAGATCAGCGGTAAGCTATAACGTATATATTTCCGAGAATACCTGCGGCTATGATACGCTCGTGCAATTTGCCCCCATGGTGGTAAATCCCCTTCCTATTGTAACAGCTATGAAAGAGACCGATATCAATTGTGTGATCCGCAGCGCCCAACTAAGGGCGGGCGGCGCCAATAGTTATTCCTGGACGCCCGCTTCAGCGCTGGATAACCCGTACAGACGGGACCCCGTAGCCATCGTGGACAGCAGCACCCAATTCATAGTCACCGGCATCAATCGATACGGATGTGAAAGCAGTGACACACTGGTAGTGAATGTAACCAAAACGGGCACTCCTGTTTTTGAAGTGCCCAATGCATTTACGCCAAACGGGGATGGAAAGAATGATTGCTTCGGTATCAAAAAATGGGGCGTGGTGAAGCTCGAATCCCTTGAAGTATACAATCGCTGGGGACAAAAAATCTTCCAAACCAACAAACCCAATGATTGTTGGGACGGAACCTTCCAGGGAAAACCACAGGGTGCCGGAGAATTCGTATACATTATCCGGGCATCCACTTTCTGTGGTCCCATTTTGCGGAAAGGCGTATTCTTCCTGATCAGGTAGTAGCAGGACTGGACGACAATGTGCCGATCAGCTCCAGGAATTTTGCCAGGCCTCTTCGCTTGGCCTCATCCAGTTCATAACTGATATTCTTTGTGTAGTATTCGTGCAGATCGTAGACGCTGTAAGGGTTTGCGGCCACCACTTCATCGATATGGTTCAGCCCTTCCCGGTTGGCTTCGTCGAAAGCTTTCACGAATGCTTCGGGCAGTGGCTTATTGCTCACCCAGGCTGCAAATACGAATGGCAGGCCAGTATGCGCCATCCAGGCTTCTCCCAGGTCATAGATGTATTTGCTTTTGTGGCGCTGCTCCAGGGCCCTGTCGCCGATCACTACACCAGCCGTAGTTCCGATGATGCGGGAGCGGTAATCATCCCTGGTATCCGTAATGATGGGGGTGATCTTCCAGTGATCACGCATCAGGATGCGAGCGAGGGTCACCGAGGTGCGGCTCTGGTAATCCAGCAGCACTTCCGTGATCTCTTCAACCGGCACATCACTGAACAGGCAAACCGAGGCCACGGGCTGGGTACAGCCAATACAGAAATTGGTATTGATATGGAACTCCTTCATTTTTGGGATCACTGCTACGGGCACCAGTCCCATATCGATCTCGTCTTCCAGGAGCATGCGGGCGATATTTGCAGGATATTCGGGCACGGGCTCGATCTCGCTATACACGGGTGAATGCTCGATACCATACAATAATGGTTTGGTATTGAGATAATTCACGATTCCAACCTTAATCTTCTTCAATTGATTTAATTTTACGCCGCAAAGGTAAAGGAATATCACTTTTAACATCAACATTGAACTTGAACATGGAACTGAATACACTTACGGCCATTTCCCCTATTGACGGACGCTACCGTAACCAGGTGCAGCACCTGCACGAATATTTTTCGGAATTCGCACTGATGAAGTACAGGGTGCTGGTTGAAGTGGAATACTTCCTGTTCCTGGGCGACAAGAAATTCTTCTCCCTCCCCGCTGCCGTTCGCAAAGGCCTTCAGGCTGCCCTGGAGAACTTCAACCTCGAAGATGCCAAAACCATCAAGGAAACGGAGAAGACCACCAATCACGATGTGAAAGCCGTTGAGTATTTCCTCAAAGCCAAACTGAAAGAACTGAAGGCCGAGCACCTGTCTGAATGGGTGCATTTCGGGCTCACTTCACAGGACATCAACAATACTGCCGTTCCGCTCTCCTGGAAACAGGCCGTGGAATTTGAATACCTGCCCGCCATGCTCAACCTGAACAAGCAGTTGGAACTGCTGGCAGACGAGTGGCGCGATATCCCGATGCTGGCCCGTACCCACGGACAACCGGCCTCACCCACCCGCCTGGGTAAGGAGATCCAGGTGTTCATCGAACGCCTCAGCAACCAGATACAACAATGCATCGAGATACCCATCAGCGCCAAATTCGGTGGTGCTACCGGCAATTTCAATGCGCACAATGTGGCCTTCCCCAAAAAGAACTGGGTGAACCTGGGCAATGATTTCGTGGAAGGCGTACTGGGACTGAGCCGCCAGCAATTCACCACGCAGATAGAGCATTACGATAACCTGGCTGCCCATTTCGACGCCATGAAGCGGATCAACAATATCCTGATCGATTTCTCCCGCGATATGTGGACCTATATCTCCATGGATTATTTCAAGCAGCGCACTAAGAAGGGCGAGATCGGCTCTTCCGCCATGCCGCATAAAGTGAACCCAATCGATTTCGAGAATGCCGAAGGCAATCTCGGCATCGCCAATGCCCTGCTGGAGCACCTGGCCGGTAAGCTGCCTATCAGCCGCCTGCAGCGCGACCTGACCGATTCTACTGTACTCCGCAATATCGGCGTGCCTTTCGCCCATATCATCCTGGCCACCCGCTCCATCGAAAAAGGATTGAGCAAACTGGTATTGAATGATGAGAAGATCTATGACGACCTGGACAATAACTGGGCCGTGGTGGCGGAAGCTATCCAAACCATCCTCCGCCGTGAGAACTATCCAAAGCCTTACGAGGCACTGAAGGAGCTCACTCGTGGCAAACAGGGGATCAACAAACAGTCCATCCACCAATTCATCGATAAATTAAAAGTTCCGGTAACTGTGCGTAAAGAGTTGAAGAAGATCACTCCGCATAATTATACTGGTGTGAACCCTGATTTCTGAGCAAACAGGGCTCTCCACCAGAGCATATCACCTTTCTGATCATATTGTTCAAAGCCATTCTTCTGCAGCACGCGGATAGAAGCGGTATTTGTCCTGTCAGTTTCGGCGAGGATAGTGGAAATATCTTGCCGTTGCGAAGCCCATTTCACTATAGCTCCCACAGCTTCGGTCATATATCCTTTGTTGCGGGCCTCTTGCATGGTACCATACCCGATCTCCACCATTCCGGCAGGGCCGGGCGCACCTTTGAAGCCCAGCTCGGCCACTACCAGGCGGGTCTTGTTCTCTATCACCAGCCAGAATGTAAAAAAGAGATATTGATCGCCCGGCACTTTTCGCATACAGGGCAGCGTGATGGAATTGACATAGCGCTTCACTTCCGGCGCTACGTTGCGATTAGTGAGGGTAAGCCCATGTTCCATTTCAAACAGATCATTGCCCTGGAGATACAATTCCAATGAAGCCACTGTGAGGGGCAGGATATAGAGTCTGTCTGTTTGCAGCATATGCTTAGTTTCGCTACTGCCCTCAAAGTACAATCTTTATACCGATTCCTTGTGGATCTCTGAAGTAAAGTGGAATTCGATGTCCGGATTATTGGTCCTTTCCGTATTCAAAAACCACTCGCTCTGAGCCAGATAGACGAGGTGACCGTCTTTATCGGTTGCGATATTATTGCTCTTGAAGCGGGTGAATTCATCCAGTTTCTTCGAGTCCTGGCTGGTGATCCAGCAGGCTTTGTAGAAAGGTTGGGCGCGGAACTCCACACTGGCGCCATATTCCTGGAGAAGGCGGTACTGGATCACTTCAAATTGCAGTTCCCCTACGCAACCAATGATCTTTTTGTTGCCACCGAACTGGGTGAAAAGCTGGGCAACCCCTTCATCGGTCAATTGCATCAGACCCTTCTCCAATTGCTTGGTTTTCATTGGATCTTTGTTCACTACTTCTTTAAATATCTCAGGTGAGAAGGAAGGGATCCCGGTGAAATAGAAATTAGATCCTTCAGTCAATGTGTCCCCGATCTTGAAGTTACCGGTATCGAAGAGCCCCACCACATCGCCGGGGAATGCTTCATCGATCACATCCTTGTCGCGCGCGAGGAAGGTGTAAGGATTGCTGAAGCGAACGTCCTTGTCGAGGCGTACGTGATGGAAATATTTGTTACGCTCGAACTTGCCGGAGCATACACGGAGGAAAGCGATCCTGTCGCGGTGCTTGGGATCCAGGTTGGCGTGGATCTTGAAAATGAATCCGGAGAATTTGTCCTCGTCGGGGCAAACCTCGCGCACGGAAGTGGGCCTGCAGCGAGGGATGGGCGCTACTCGGATAAAGGTATCCAGCATTTCACGCACACCGAAATTGTTGATGGCGGAACCGAAGAAAACAGGCGATACTTTACCGGCCAGGTAGCTGGTCACATCCAGCTCCCCGTTCACCCCGTCCACCAGTTCCACATCTTCACGTAAAAGATTGGCATCCTTTTCACCGAGCTTGGAATCAAGCACTTCGCTGCTGAGGTCGGTGATCTCCAGGCTATCCTCGTCGTCGGATGCTTTGGTGTTGGCGGTGAAGAGAACAAGGTTCTTATCGTAGAGATTGTATACCCCTTTGAAATCCTTGCCGCTATTGATGGGCCAGGTCATGGGGTGTAAAGATATCTTCAGTTCATTCTCGATCTCTTCGAGGAGGTCGAAGCGGTTCTTACCGTCGCGGTCCATTTTATTGATGAATACGATCACGGGGGTATCGCGCATGCGGCATACTTCCATGAGGCGACGGGTCTGGTCTTCCACCCCGTTCACGGAGTCCACCACCAGGATAACGCTGTCCACGGCCGTGAGGGTGCGATAGGTATCTTCGGCAAAGTCCTTGTGACCGGGCGTATCCAGGAGGTTCACGAGGATGCCTTTGTATTCAAAGCTCATCACGGAGGTGGCAACGGAGATACCACGCTGGCGCTCGATCTCCATGAAGTCTGAAGTTGCATGCTTCTTGATCTTATTGCTCTTTACTGCACCGGCCGTTTGGATGGCGCCACCAAAGAGCAGGAATTTTTCCGTCAATGTGGTTTTACCGGCATCCGGGTGGGAAATGATCGCAAAGGTTCTTCTTTTCTGTATTTCTGCATTGTACTTCATGAAGTGATCGCTTTTAGGAAAAACGCCCGCAAAGGTACATTAATCCTGCCTCAATTTGTACTTTTACCGGGCATGCGTTACAGACTTCGTCAATTCATTGTCAATAACTTCCTCCGTTCGCGGAAACACAATGGCTTATCCTCTCCCACCAGCGCTTACAGGATGGCGAAAGGCCTCTACCAGATGCGGACGGCCATCCTCCAGAACTCTAAGGATGCGGTACTGATCCTCATCGGGATACTCAGCGCCGGTTTCGGATTGAAAAGTTTCCTGCTGCCCGTCAAATTCATCGACGGCGGCGCCACCGGTATCTCCCTGCTCACCAGCGCCCTCACAGGCTGGCCACTGGCGCTGATGATCGTGCTGATCAACCTGCCCTTCATTTTGATCGGGTACCGGCTGATAGGGAAATTATTTACCGTGAAAGCGATCCTGGCCATCGCGGGCCTATCCATTTGCCTGGCTGTGGTGGACTACCCCATCGTTACCTCGGACAAGCTGCTGGTGGCGGTTTTCGGAGGCTTCTTCCTCGGCGCGGGGATCGGGTTTGCCGTAAGGGGCGGCGGTGTACTGGACGGAACGGAGATCCTGGCCATCTACCTCAGCCGGAAGATCGGCACTACCATCGGGGATGTGATCATGATGATCAATGTGCTCATCTTTGCTACGGCTGCTTATTTCCTCGGTATCGACAATGCATTGTATTCCATGCTCACCTACCTGGCCGCCAGCAAAACGGTGGATTTCCTGATCGAGGGCATTGAAGAGTATACAGGCGTCACCATCATTTCAGCGAAGAGCGAAGAGGTCAGCCGGGTGATAACGGAGAAGCTCGGACGAGGCATCACCGTGTACAAGGGTGCCGGCGGTTATGGCAAGCGGGGTTATGTGCAGGAAGACCAGCATATCGTTTTTACGGTGATCACAAGGTTGGAAATATCAAGACTGAAGCATGAGATCGAGCTCATAGACCCGAATGCTTTTGTAGTGATGCATAGTATCAAGGATACGAAGGGCGGGATGATCAAGAAGCGGCCTTTGAAGCATTGAGTTGGAATCGCAGTCCCGGCCTTCCCAGTTTGGGTCTCCAGTACTTGTTTAGTACTTAAACAGCGCTTAAATGGCCTGTTTTAAACGGGGGCTAACGCTTGAGCATCGCTTAAACATCGCTGTTTTGATGCTTTTTAAACAGGAAATGACGCTTAAACAACACTTGAACATCGCTGTTTTGAAGCAGATCAGCCTTTCTCCACCTTTTTGAAGCTTTCCCTTTTCGTGAATTTATAGATCGGCCGGCTGTCGATCATCACTTCGGAGATATCGTACACAATGGAATCATTCCTGTAATCCATCTCCAGCTCTTCGAACAAAGGCTTGGCATTCAGGTAATAGTAGTCGCCAGCTTTAATTATCTTGAAGGTATCCTCCATGGCTACGGAGGATATGATCATATAGAGGGTCTTGTCCTCGGGATTCTCTTCATCGAATGCGATCCTGGCTCCCTTGCCCGGGGCCAGTTCCATCTTTCGGGCAGCATCGAGGCTGAATCCCAGTTTTCCGTTCTTGTGTGCAGTAGCCTTCAGGGTTTTGGCGGCTTCGCGGGGGTCAAAAAATTTCAACTTCATAGTTCACCATTCGGTTCTATCCAATCTCCATCTTTTTCCTAAACAACCTCAATTTATATATTTTACGTCTCAATCTGGATATTTCCGGGCTATATCCCATTAAAAAATATTCACTGTCCAGGTCCTCAAAAAAGCCGCTCCGGCTTCCAGCTTATTGATCCCTTCTTTTTCTTCCCATAACTGTAAGGAATCCACGCTATCGGCGATGCCGCACCAGGGTTCTATGCACAGGAAGTCGGCGCCCGGGGCTGCCCAGATCCCCAGGTAAGGGAAACCGGGAAAATCCATACTTAGTCCGTGCTCCGTTTTGCGGCTCAGTAAAGAGATCCGGGAAGAATGCAGGTTCTTGAATACGATGGCATCACTGGCAAACAATCCCTTGTTCAGGGGAAGCAATTTGGTATCGCTCAACAATGGGGTACTGGAAGTTTTGAGCAGGCCTGCTTCGGCAATGGGCCATCTACCGGCGGTCTCTGCCTGATCGAATTCGAGGTAGTAATCATCATAGACGGTGCCGGGCACTAACGGCAATGCAAATGCGGGATGGCCGCCAATGGAGAAATACATCGTTTCCTTTCCTGTATTCACCACTTCATAGGTAACGGCAATGCTGCTATCCACGATGGTGTACTTCACCCGGAGATCGAAAGGGAAGGGGAATACTTTGAGGGTTTCCCCGGATTGTTTCAGCAAGAAAACGATCCTGTCGAATTCCTGGGATTCCACCGCAAACTGGTGGTCGCGGGCAAATCCATGACGGCCGAGTTGGTAAGATCGATCCTGGTAGAAATAAGTGTTATCCTTTAGGGTGCCCACGATCGGAAAGAGGATGGGCGAAAATTTGCCCCACACGGCGGGATCGCCTTTCCACATATATTCGATGCCGGACTCTTTCTGTAACAGGCTCTGCAATTCAGCGCCTTTGGGATGGATGCTTGCTTTCAGCAGGTGACTTTCGATCGTAAACATACAGCAAGTTAATAAAAAGGCTTATCCTCCGGATTTGCCGATGAAATAATTCGCGGGGTTGCGCGACAAATTCTCCGGAACTATCACTTAAATTTGGAATATGCGTCGTATCATCGAAATTCTCGGCAGCAGCCTCAACCTGACCTGGCAGGAGTTCAAATCTCACAAGCTCCGCACCTTACTCTCCCTTTCCGGCGTCGGATTCGGCATCCTCTGTATCATTGGCGTACTCGCCACTGTGAACAGCCTGGAATACGCTGTGCAGCAGGATATCAAATCGCTCGGCTCCAATTCCATCTATATCGACAAATGGGATTATTCCGGCGGTGGTAACGACTACCCCTGGTGGAAATACGTGAATCGCCCATCTCCCAAATACAGTGAACTGGAGCTCCTCAAACAGAAAGTGCCCGGCATCGGATATATCGCATACACCAATGGCATCAACGCACAGATCGAATACAATGGAAGCGTTCTGTCAGGCCTTCAATATTATGGGATCTCAGAGGATTTCGACAAACTGCAACCCATCGAAGTGGGGGAAGGACGTTATTTCCAGCAATCCGAATTCGACAAGGGGACCGGCACCATCATCCTGGGTTATATCGTAGCAGAGAACCTTTTCGGATCCGATGTAAAGAAAGGCATTGGCCAGGAACTGAAGCTCAAGGATGGCAAAAAGGCCGTAGTGGTAGGCATCCTGAAGAAAAAAGGAAAGAGCATCATCGGTGGATGGGACTATGACAACAACGTGCTCATCACCCGCAATTTCATGAAGCAAATGACCAATGAGGACAATGCAGGCCCATCCATCCTGGTGGCCGGCAAAGAGAATATCACATTGGAGCAACTGAAAGATGAGCTGGAAGGCGCCATGCGCTCCATCCGTAAACTTAAACCTACACAGGAAGATAATTTCACCCTCAATGATATCAATACCCTCAGCAGCCTTGCCACCAGCATCTTCGATGGGGTGAACAAAGGCGGATGGGCTATCGCTACCCTCTCTTTGATCGTGGGCATGTTCGGTGTGGCCAATATCATGTTCGTGACAGTGCGTGAGCGCACTTCGCAGATCGGGCTGAAGAAAGCCATCGGCGCCAAAAAGATCACCATCATGACGGAGTTCCTGCTGGAGTCGTCCTTCCTTTGCATCATGGGAGGGCTGATGGGCCTGCTGGTAGTGGTAGGGGTCACTTTCTTAGTATCTGCCCTCTTTCACTTCAATGTGTTCATTGCGCCGGGCATCATCCTGCTGGCCATTACCATTTGTATTGTGGTAGGCATCCTGGCAGGCATCATCCCTGCATCGATCGCCGCCAAGATGGATCCTGTTGTGGCTATCCGCTCGAAATAATTTCGCAGCCGCCGGCTCTCCGGAGGCCAGCGGCGGATACACCGGAGAATACTTACCTTTGCCGCGACTATGAGCGTTACCATACTTGCAATCGAATCCTCCTGCGACGAAACGTCCGCAGCAGTTTGTGCAGACGGAAAGATCCTCTCCAATTTCATTGCCAGCCAGTCCGTGCATGAACAGTACGGAGGCGTTGTGCCGGAGCTCGCTTCACGCGCACATATGCAGAATATCGTGCCGGTGGTGGACAAGGCCCTGAAAGAAGCTAACCGCACCCTGTCCGACCTCGATGCCATCGCTTTTACCCAGGCGCCCGGACTGATCGGCAGCCTGCTGGTAGGCGCACAATTTGCCAAATCACTGGCCCTGGCGCTGGATAAACCATTGATCGCCGTTCACCATATGCAGGCCCATGTGCTCGCTAACCTGATCGATCAACCCAAACCTTCTTTCCCCTTTCTCTGCCTCACCGTCAGCGGAGGGCATACCCAGATAGTATTGTGCGAAAGCCCCCAACAGATGCGCATCATCGGGGAGACCATCGATGACGCCGCAGGCGAAGCCTTCGACAAATCAGCCAAACTGCTCGGCCTTCCCTACCCCGGCGGCCCGCTGATAGACAAATATGCAAAGACCGGCAATCCCCAGCGATTCAAATTCCCCGAGCCACAGATACCCGGTCTCGATTTCAGTTTCAGCGGTCTCAAAACCGCCATTCTCTATTTCCTGCAGGAGAATACCAAACAGGATCCCCAATTCGTAGACAATAACCTCGCCGATATCTGCGCTTCCATCCAGCACCGCATCATCAGCATCCTGATGAACAAACTGAAAAAGGCAAGCAAGGAAACCGGCATCACCGATATCTGCATCGCAGGCGGCGTATCTGCCAACAGTGGCCTCAGAGAAGCCCTGAAACAAACAGGAGAGCAATTGAAATGGAATACCTTCATCCCTGCTTTCCAGTATTGTACAGACAACGCAGGCATGATCGCCATAACGGCGTATTACAAATTCCTGGCAGGAGAACACACTGCCCTTACTGTAAGCCCCTCAGCCAAAGCCGAATGGTAACCCTGACCAGTAACCGAATTGTATAACTCAAATCCTGATCATGGCCAACGGGTATTTTCAATTCAAACAGTTCACCGTTCACCAGGACCAGTGCGCCATGAAGGTATGCACGGATGCCTGCATCTTTGGAGCCTGGTTCGCTGCCAAAACTGCCGATTATACCACTGTGCTGGATATCGGCGCAGGCACTGGCCTGCTCTCCCTCATGCTTGCCCAAAAATCGAACTCCGAGATCCATGGCATTGAACTGGACCTCGGCGCTTACAAGCAACTCAAAGAAAATATCTCCCAAAGCATCTGGAAAGAACGCATCAAAGTTTTTCCGGGAGATGCCCGCACCTACTCCTTCCCTATCAAATACGATTTCATCATCACCAACCCTCCCTTCTTCGAGAACGATCTTCCCTCAGCATCGGAAGAAGAACAGATCGCCAAACATAGCAAACAACTCAACCTCGAAGAGTTGATCGGCGTGATCAGCCGCAACCTGGAGCCACATGGCGCTTTCGGCATCTTACTTCCTTTTCACAGGTGGGAATATTTCAATACACTCGCTACTGCCAATGGATTTTCATTGGTGGAGAATCTACTGGTGAAGCAAACGCCAAAGCATGATCATTTCCGGAGTATCTTACATTATAGCAGAACAAATGATCATTTCAATCCGAGCTTTGAGCTGACTATTCATGGGGAGGATGGAAAGTATACGGAGGAATTTGTTGAGTTGCTGAAGGATTATTATTTGTACTTGTGATATTTTTTGCTTTCCGCGCGCGCAAAGGGGGATATAAAATGAGGTTGGAAAACAAACCACCGCATTTGTAGTGCTATGAGGGTTTTGTGGGGAAAGATTGAGCTGTAGTATCCGGGCTGAACTTCTTCGCTTATGTTTTCAAGACCTCATTTTATATCCCCGCATTGCGCTGGCATGCAGAGGCTGCGATCAGAATGTTACTACCGCATATATCTATTCGATTTTTATTGGCTATTTCCCTGCCGCGTAGTCAGCCAGATAATCATACCGCTTTGTGATTTCTCCAGCCTTCACCATGGTAGCGCGCTCTATCACGGCTGAATGATTGTTCTTCACCAGGTCTTCCAGCACATACTTGATGAGCTGTTCGCCAAAATAACGGCTGGCATCACGTGGTAATTCATTGGGAAGATTTCCTACGGCCATCACGTCTACGCTGCTGGTAGCGTAGGGTGCTGTTTTTTCAAAAGAGTGCTTGTCTACTCCGTAGATGGGATCTTCGATGGTCTGATCTCCCAGGTTGATTGGAACGGAACCGAAGGCATCATCGGTGATATCCGCTATGGTATTCATTCTCCAGGCAGGGTCCTGAATTCTTTCTTTCCCGAATAATCGCGGCATGGCCGTATCCCAGTAGATGCCATTCATGAGGATATCCGACTGCATTGCGTAAGGCAGGAATATACAATCGTATTGATCGGGGCGCTCGTGAAAATGCACCCTGCTATAGGCGCCACCGGATTTGGGCTTGTAGAGATCAGGTCCTTTGAGCTGGGTGTATACCGGGTAAGCGTATTGTTTTTGGAGATAATCTTCAGGTTCCACTTCCACGATGCCCATCAGGTTCATGATCTCCAGGATGCCATGCGCCACACGGCCGCTGCCCGTTACCACGATCTTCACGGGCGGTATGCGCAACCCGAAATAGGTATGGATGAGCTCGCGAAAGCTTCTTTGTTGATGCACACGCACCAGGTCGAAGGCGCCGGTACGCTTACCGTAGCTCATCATGCCATTATGTGCGCCCACCACGCCTGCAAAGAAACCGAAGCCGAGGATCCGCTGGCCGTCCTCATGTTCCAGGCATTCATAATCGATGAGGGTGATCTGGTTATCGATCACGCTGCGGAAAAGCTTTTGGTTATAGGCCTGCTTCTTCCGGGTATGCGAAAAGAAAAGATAGGTCTTACCGGGGATCAAC
The DNA here is from genome assembly GCA_017744805.1 of Chitinophagaceae bacterium. Lineage (GTDB taxonomy): Bacteria > Bacteroidota > Bacteroidia > Chitinophagales > Chitinophagaceae > Pseudobacter. Next base: position 28,927 of record JAGIAP010000009.1, read on the forward strand.
TGGCTTACCGGCACCTCCTTGATGCCCAGCAGGATATCGCAATCGCTCATATCTTCCTTCACCTCCACGCCGGCCATGCTATATTCCTTATCGCTGAAACAGCGGCTGGGTGAGGATTGGGCAAAAATGGCCACTTCCCCTGAGTTCTTCAGTATCCATTTGCATTGAGCTGGTGTCAAAGCCACCCTGTTGTCTGCAGGGGTCTTTCCTTCCCTGATAAGCCCGAGTTTGATCATTTTCGTAAATTTGCGGTATAAATGTACTAATTCGATGAGCAATCCCACAGTGCTGAGCAGATTCTGGCAGGTGATCAGGAAGATCTTCTTTCCTAAAAAGTCCTGCTGTAAGTAGCATACCGGACGGGATCACACGCCCATATACTCCCAGGCGCTCTTGTATGCCTCATGTTGTTCGGCATACGCAATAAAGCCCGCATAATAATCGTGCTGACTGAGGGTACCACTATCCCCGATCACTACCAGTTTCTTCCTGGCCCTTGTCATGGCCACATTCATGCGCCTGATCTCCGACAGGAAACCGATGCGGTTATCGTTATTGCTGCGCGTCATGCTGATCAGGATCATATCCCTTTCCTGCCCCTGGAAGCTATCGATGGTATTGATGGTGATGCGATCCCGGAAAGGATGCAGTTCCGGCGTATGTTGCAGCATTTCCTTCAGCTCATCAATCTGTTTCCTGTAGGGCGAAATGATGCCCACCGAAGGGAAGTCTTTCCCCCACTGCCTTTCAGCAGCTACCTGTTTCAGATAACCGATCAGGAACGATGCTTCTTCCGGGTTGGAGATGGCATTGCCGCTGGTCTTTTCCTCGAAGCCGCAACCCGCTGTATCGATGAATTGAAGCGGATGTTCATCATTGTTGAGCGTATGGTTCTCCACGGAAGCGTGGGCCTTTAATTCATTATCATAGAAAGTGGCGGCGGAATAGCCCATGATGAGCCTGTTCATCCGGTATTGTTCATTCAGCATCACCACCGATTGCGGATAGAGCTTCACCAGCTTTTCCAGCAAAGTATGGGTGAGGCCATTTCTGGCCGCCTCGTTGGATTTAACGGTGGGGGGTAGTTGCAGATGGTCGCCTGCCAGTATCAGTTTACGGGCTTTGATCACGGGCACCCAGGTGGCGGGTTCCAGGGCCTGCCCTGCTTCATCGATCACCACGGTATGGAATTTCTTTTCGCGGATCAGGTAATGATTGGCGCCGATCAGGGTGGCCGTGATCACGTCCGCTTTGGCCAGCAGATCGTCCACAATATACTGTTCGGTCTTTTCCACCTGCTTCATGATATTACGCGCTTCGTCGAAGAGGGCCTTGCGTTGGTCGCGTTCCGCCTTCCCGAAATTACGTTTATACTTATGCGCCATATCCTTGAACTCACCAGCCTGTTTCTTCAATCTTTTGATCTCTTTGTTGGCTGCATGATCCGCCATCTTATTGTCCATGGTAAGGCTCTGGAGCCTGTCGGATACACGGGCGGGGTTACCTACGCGTAACACGTTCAATCCGGCATCGGAGAGCTTCTCACTGAGAAGGTCAACCGCTGTATTGCTGGGCGCCACTACCAGTATCTGTTGTTTATCTTTTTCCACCAGGGCCTTGATGGCCTGCACCAGCGTAGTGGTTTTTCCGGTACCGGGAGGGCCATGCACGATGGCCAGGTCTTCGGCGCTGAGGATCTTATTCACTGCTTCCTGCTGTGAGCTATTCAATGAAGGAAAGAGTACAGGGGATGTAAAGGTCTCGAATACAGGGTCCTGGCTGCCGGTAAGGATGCGCACCAGTTTACCTTCTTCCTTTTTCTCGTTGAGGGCGATGGCCTGACGGAGCGCCTGCTGCATCTCATCGTAACTGTTATCATCAAAGAGCAGGTCAACGCCCAGCTTGCCATTGCGGCTCCAGTCCGGGAGCTCATCGGTGCGCAGGGTGATCTTGATCTTATTGACCCCTACATAGTTCACTACGCCTTCAACCCGGTCCTGGTCGCGGTTATGATTACTGAACAGGGCGGCACTGGTGCCGGTACGGAACTGGTGGGGAATATCCTGGTTGGTAGTTCGTTCCAGCTCCACCGTTATATAGTCGCCTTTAGTGGGTTCAGTGCCGCGGATGGCCACGGGGTACCAGGTGAGACCGGCCTCACGGCGGTCGTTAACGGAAAGGGAGGCACTGAGCTGGCGGTAAATCGACTCATCTTCCTGCCGTTCTGTTTTGAGCAGGTCCAGCAGTTTTTTGAAATAATCCATCCGGCAAAGGTACAACGGGAAGGTCGATCATGATGAAAAGGTGCATTTCAGGTGTACAAATAAGCATACAGAAATCCTTATTTATCAGATCGTATATCTATTTTTATCATATTCCTGACTTTAAAAACAATATCTATGGTACAAAAATTTACGGCTGAATTCTTCGGTACGTTCTGGTTGGTTCTTGGAGGATGCGGCAGTGCATTATTGTCTGCGGCATTCCCTAATGTAGGTATTGGCTTACTGGGAGTAGCACTGGCATTTGGCTTAACGGTAGTGACCATTGCCTATTCACTGGGACGGGTATCCGGGGCGCATCTGAACCCTGCGGTATCCATCGGACTTTTCGTGGGAGGAAGGATGCCGGCCAAAGACCTTCTTCCTTACATTGTTGCGCAGGTGCTCGGCGGCATCGTAGCAGCAGCAGTGTTGTATGTGATCGTTACGGGAAATGGGAGCTCCATCGGCAGTTTTGCAGCCAATGGGTATGGCGAACATTCACCGGGCGGTTACGACATGAAAGCGGCATTCGTCTGCGAAGCAGTGATGACCTTCATGTTCCTGATCGTGATCCTTGGCGCTACCGACAGCCGTAATTCAAATGGCGGATTTGCGGGACTGGCCATAGGTCTTACCCTTACCCTGATCCACCTGATCAGCATCCCTGTCACCAACACTTCCGTGAATCCTGCCAGAAGTATCAGCCAGGCAGTTTTTGTGGGAGGATGGGCCATGGGGCAACTCTGGCTCTTCATCCTGGCGCCCATCGTTGGCGCAGCCCTTGCGGGGATCGTTTACAAAGCCCTCTGGAAATAGTTTCAAAAAGAACCATGATAAAGTACATTACAGAAAGCCCTTGTGAGAACAAGGGCTTCTGTTTATCCGGAACAAATATCCTTTAATCCTTATCTTTCCTACCGCAAATAAGGAAAGGCTTACCGTTTCTAGTATCTAACAGGCAATAGGAATAAGAAACCATATCTTTGCCAGACCCCCACAGAACAAAACTTCAGCATATCCGCCCTGCCACCGGCACAACCGCAGCCCTATTGAACAGTTACCATTGCATTGAGCACTAATAACAATAAAAACGAAAGCAATGAATCCAAACAAAGCACTTTGGGAAAAAGGTGACTTCACCAAAATTGCAGAAAGCATGCGGCAAAGCGGCGCCGGGCTTGTTGCTCAATTAGGCATCTCCCAGGGGATGAATGTACTGGATCTGGGCTGTGGTGACGGAACCACTGCCATTCCCGCTGCCAAACTCGGCGCCAATGTATTGGGCGTGGATATAGCCGGCAATCTCGTGATGGCAGGCAATCGCAGGGCAAAGGAGGAAGGACTGGATAATTGCGTGTTCCAGGAAGGCGATGCTACAGAATTGCAGGGACTGGAAGACCAGCAATTCGACCTGGTGGTGAGTATCTTCGGCGCCATGTTCGCTCCCAGGCCGATGGACGTAGCCAAACAAATGGTGCGCGTTACACGCCCTGGCGGCAGGATCGTAATGGGTAACTGGATCCCCGGCGACCCCACCCTGGTTGCACAGATCCTGAAGATCAGCTCATCCTATACACCACCACCACCCGAAGGTTTTATCAGTCCCATGTTATGGGGTGTAGAAGATCATGTTATCGAACGCTTTGGCGCAGCGGGCGTGGCCAAAGACGATATATCATTCAGCAGGAAAACATTCAACTTCGAGATCAACTGCAAGCCATCCGAATTTGTTGACAGGTTCAGACAATACTACGGGCCCACCATGAATGCTTTTGAAGCAGCAGGAAAAAATGGAAAAGAAGCAGCCCTGCTGCAGGAACTGGAAGAATTGTTCAACAGGCAAAACCAAAGCGGCAGCAACGAAACCACCTTGATCCCCGCCACATTCCTGGAAGTGACAGTTCGCAGATGAACACAATATCCCTTCAGCCAATCCATCATATAATAAAAAGTACATTACAGAAAGCCCTTGTAGACACAGGGGCTTTTGTAATGTAACAAGTCTACATAAGAGAAAGCACAATATTATACCACGGATCGATCCGGAAATGAAGACCCTGAGCGAAGGATACAATTTGCAATTTGAAGTTCAGAAAAGAGGGACCGGAGCAGCTTTCCCACCCATTCAAAATGGCGCATACCCTACCCCGTCAACTAAAAACATCTTATTTTTCATCATAAATAAACGTACTTCGCGTTAGAATCTGCATGGATGTAAGTTTCCCCAGCCAATCCCGGCAAAAGGAACAGCCCACTTATCTCCACGATATTGTTTTAAATTAAGCGGCGCTATGCCCTAAACCCCTCACCTTCATGATGCAAACCAATCCTGTTGCAGATGGAAAGAATTTCCCTGCAACCTGCTTGCGGAAATGCCTATCGGCATTGACGATCCTCCTGTTTATCAACGGTCAGCTTCACGCGCAGGTCATAATGGACGCGGCCCTGGCAGTTGTGCTCCCGGAAGAAAAAGAACAGGCCGAATCTCTCGCCAAAAAATACCCCGACGAAACCAATGTGATCCGCTATCACCGTCAAACCTTTGAATTCGACAAGGGCGTCAACAGCTTCAAAGACAAAGTGGTCACCGTTCAGGAAACCAGCGAGCTTGAATTCATGGCGCTCCAACACAGGGCCCTGGCCATCTATCCCGAGTATTACAACAATTTCATCAGGATCAACAATATTACCGCCCTTGGCTTCAGCAAGGGGAATAAGATCCCCTTCCTGTTCTATGGGCAGGAAGACAGGTCTGTAACAGATGATGGCATTTTCTTCGACGACAACCGGCTGCGCGCCTGCGGCTTCCAGTTCAACGGGCCTGGTAATATTGGCCGCCTCACCGTCAACAAAAGCTTTCTCGATTCCAAATATTTCACCCGTCTCTTTTTCCATGAACATTATCCCCTGCTGGAAAAAGTGATCACTTTCAAAGTACCCGAATGGCTTACCATCGATATCAAGCCATTCAATATGACTGGTTTCAAAGTGGAAAGAACGGAGGATACCCGCAAGGGCATCACCACCATCACTTACCGCGTCACCAATCTCGATGCCGCTAAATCGGAAAGCAAACAAGTGGGCAGGGCCTTCTCCGATCCCCACCTGGTGATCAGCGTCAAATCCTACGAGCGTAAAGGAGATATGATCAAAGGATTCGATAAAGTAGATGATGTATACAACTGGAACAACCGGATGTACACCATGGCCAAAAATGAGCCCGGCAAACTCAAAGCAACCGTCAGCAAGATCATTGCAGGAAAGAATACGGATGAAGAAAAGATCAAAGCCATTTACTATTGGGTGCAGGACAAAGTGCGTTATATCGCGTATGAGGATGGTTATTCCGGTTTCATCCCTTCCACTGCACAGGATGTGCTGGACAATAAATTCGGCGATTGTAAAGGTATGGCCAACCTCCTGACGGAAATGCTCAAACAAGCAGGCTACGATGCACATTTCTCATGGATCGGCACCCGGCAAATCCCCTACCCCCAATCACTGCCTGCCCTTTGCGTGAACAACCATGCCATCACTACGCTTTATTTCAAAGGCAATACTTATTTCCTGGATGCCACCGAAAAATATGCTCCCTTCGGAGAGAACGCCTTCCGCATCCAGGGCAAGGAAGCGCTGATCAGCAAAGGCGATAAATTCGAGATCAAGGCTGTTCCCCTCACTGACGGCAAAGCCCATAAAATAAGCACCAAAGCAGACTTCACCCTGAATGCCCAGAATATGAAAGGCAAGGTTCAGGTAACCCTCACCGGTAATGAGAGAACGGATTTCCATCAACTGTACCAGGACCTGGCCACGGTTGACAAGGAGAAATTCTTCAAAGGGTTCCTTCAATTGGGTAACGACAATATTGAAGTATCGAATATCACCAACAGTGATCTTTCCAACCGCGAGATCCCCGTACAACTCAGCGGCACCATCGATCTTTCCAACCATGTACATAGGATCGAAAAAGAACTGTTCCTGAACCTCGACTTCTTTCCCAAGACCCTGGAATCCTATATGCCGGACGAAAAAAGGAAAAGAGGATACGAGTTCAATTCCATGTTCACCTACGAAGATGAGTTCTCCCTCACCATCCCTTCCGATAAAAAATTCACGGATGTTCCTGATAAACTCACGCTCAGCTTTGAAGGCTACGAGTTTGCCGGGGAATATATCGTGAGCGGCAATAAGATCACATTGAAGAAAACCCTGGTGATCAGGAATAGCACCATCAACAAGTCGGATTTCGAGAACTGGAAAAAATTCCTGAGATCCATCAAATCTTTCAACAGCTACTATTTCAGCATCACCCAAAAATAAGCCGTCCATGAACTTCAATATAAACAAAGCGTTTACCGCCATCATCATACTGGCCCTGGCCGTGCCCTGTTCGCGGGTAGCTGGCCAGACCTATATCTCACCAGCCGTCATCAGATCCCTGGGAGATAATTCGTCATCAATGATGCAGAATATCCCTGCGCCTTTCGAGATCACTGCAACCCCATCCAAATGGGACAAGGAATCCGCCGTGATCATCGCTTACTCACGGAACCTGGTGCTGGATAAAAAAGGCAGCTTCCTGAGCTCGAACAAAATGCTCTATTTCTTTGAGACCAGGAGATTCAGGATCAAACTGCTCGATATGAATGCAGTGAATAAATTCTCCGAGATCTATTTCCGATATTCAAGCAGCGAGGACGGTTTTATTGCCCGCGTTATCAAACCCGGCTATCTCCCCCTTATCATCGATCTGAAAAAAGCGGTGAAGATCCCTTCCGGCAATGATATCCCCGAGTATTACCAGAGCATCACCACTGATCTTACAGACAGGAATTATTCCTATTACAAGCTCCCGGTCGGAGACCTGGAGCCCGGTGATATTCTGGAATATATGTCTACCACCAAAAGTAGTTTCAACACTTTCAATGCCAGTTATCTCCAGCTCACTCCCCAGTATGAGATCTGCGCCAAGGAATACCCGATCATGTATAACGAGATCGGTATCGATACCGATAAGAAGACCTTCTTCAAATCCCTGGCCCTGAACGGCGCGCCCGCTTTCAAAAAAGAAGATGCCGCGGAAAAAGGATTCTCCCGTTTCCTTTTCATCGATAAGGACCGCGATCGCTTCAAGGACGTGAATTTCGTTACACCACTGATGCAGTTCCCCATTGTCAAATACCAGGTGAACTATGCAAAAAGTGAAGATGTCCGTGGTGCGTTCATCGGGCAGATCGGTGAACTGAAAAGTAATTTCAGCAAAGAAGAGCTGGCCCAGAAAGCATGGGAAGATATCGAGAACCAAAAGAAGACGGTGTTCGGGGAAAGCCGCATCACTGTTAGTTCCCTGCTCTCCGATATCAGATCCGCGGATGGAAAGAGATGGAGCGATGAAGAATTCATCGAGAAAAGCTGGTACCTCATCCGGCATAAAGTGCTTTACCAAAACTCCTATCTCTCCGATAAAGAATTCGTTTGCCTGTTCAATGGTGTACTGGAAGACAGGAAGATCAATCCTGAACTGGTGATCAGCATCGGCAACAATGTCGGGAAACTCAACGATATCCTATTCGAAGGTGAGATCCGTTATATGGTGAAGATCGGCGACAAATTCTATTTCAACCCCAGTGATTATTCCAATCCCGGCGAACTGGTGGAACCACTGGTAGGCAATGAAGCCTATATCATTTCAGCGCCTCCACGCAAGAGCGATATCCCTGAGATCAAGCCCATCAAATTACCAGACACCAAAGCCTACGATAATATGCAGGTGGCAGAGATGGAAGCCGAGCTGGACGCCAATATGGAAAAACTGAAGGTGATCCGCAACTCCGCTTACACCGGCATTTATAAGGCAAAGAACACGAGGGAGCTCCTCAGTTATCATCCATTCATATTGACAGACTATCAATATTACGATGGTGAGGACCCCACAAAAAAAATGTACAAAAAGGAACTGGAACGATACGAGACCAATGTAGCCGCAGCCAAAGCAGCCTTCACCAAAAAAAGGCCTGAGCTCGCTAAAGAGAACGTGCAGAGAGAATACCAGCAAAAAGTGGATGAGGTGAAATTCACGCTGCTCAATGATGGCCGCTCCCCCAAAAAACGTACGCTCGGCTACCGCGAAGAATTCGAGCTGCCCGATATGGTGAAAAAAGCAGGCAAGAAATTCCTGGTCAACCTGCCAGGCCTCATCGGTGGACAGTTACAGATCAAGGATGAAGAAAGGAACCGTGAATACGATATGGATGTGAGATATCCCCGCAGTCTTTCCTGGACCATCAATTTCAAGATCCCTGCAGGCTATACGGTTTCCGGCCTCAATGATCTCAACACGAAAGTGCAACACGAATGTGGCCTCTTC